>CAZTWC010000026.1:3098-22721 GCA_964617105.1 uncultured Myxococcia bacterium | reverse complement strand
ATGTTTTGCGGTTTTTACGCCATAGCACTTTGCATGGGTGATACATCCCATACGGTCCTGTATAAAGCCTCAATTTCTATTTGGTTTGCGGTACTTTTCGACCTCTTCGATGGAAAAATCGCCAGGTTGACCAACACCCAAAGCGATATGGGGGTTCAACTCGATTCCCTTTCCGACCTGATCTCGTTTGGGGTAGCTCCATCTATCTTAATATATAAATGGGCGCTTCAGCCCTATGGTAAGTTGGGAATTGCCATCTCTTTCCTGTTTTTGGCTTGCGGCGCCCTGCGCCTGGCCAGATTCAACGTCATGTCCAACAATTAATCCTCTCCCAAATACCACTTTATCGGCCTGCCCATCCCAGTTGCTGCAGGCACAATCACTTCCCTGGTGGTGGCCAACCATCATGTAGGTGAAACAGTCATTCGGTCACCGCTGAATCTTACGGTTTTTACGCTGATTCTGGCTTATATGATGGTTTCCAATATTAAATTCAGAAATTTTAAAAAACTAAGTCTAAAGCGGGATGAAATCTCTAACACCATTATCCTGGCTATATTCCTCCCCTTCAGTTTGGTAGTGGCCAAGGTGGTCAACCCGATGTTTATTTTTATCTATCTGTGCGCTTCCTATATCGCCGTTGGTTTGGTGGAAGAGGTCATATTCTATAAGAAACGTAAAATCCACGGTGTGACTCTAGTAAACGATAGCCAGCAAGATTTAGAATCGGATGTCACGAATCGCTAAAGACCAATCTGCTGACGCCGACGTAAGAGGTGATCCCTTTTAGGGACGTTGCCTTGCATCTGGACCTTTCTCGATGCGCTTTGTCATCTGCAGTTCAGCAACTCCACCCCTTTTGCCGAAATTTCCTCCACCAACTGATGCATCTCTTTTTGTCCGGTATAAATCCCTCGATAGAGAGGATTGTGCCCATATCCCCAACGATGATAATCATCCCGGGTAAAAATTCCCACCACTTTTGTTCGCAAAGCGGCGGCCAGATGTAAAGGACCGGTATCCGGGCAGATAAACAAATCCAATTTTTCTATGGCCTCTGCTAATTCGTTCACATCCATTAGTGGAGGGTGCCAAAGATGCAACTTATGCGAAAGCCGCCGGGCCAGCGATTCCTCCCCTGGACCCCAAAGAACCACTATTTGGTAACCCTTTTTTTGAAAATTCCGACCCAACTGGATCAAACCGTCTAATTGCCAGCGCCTATCCCCTTTTCGAGCGCCGGGGTAAAGACCAACCAGCCCTTTTCCTCTCTGACTGGTGCGAAAATAAAACTCTCCTAAAGCAGGCGATACCCTCTCTCTATTAACATTACGTAGAGAAAAGTGGGAAGGCCGGAGATCTTCTTCTTGAATATTGATCTGTAAAGGTGACAGCAACTCCAACTTTACCTTCAATTCCAGGCCGGGAGTAACCTGGGCAGCCAGGTGATAATAATAGGTCCAGGGACCGCGACTATGGCCCAAAATGATCTGGGCGCCTGAAAATTTGGCCAGCAGAGCGGAAGTAAAAGAGAAAGTATGCCAGTGAGAGGCGTCTATAGCCAAATGAAAACGCTCTTTTTGCAGCTTTTCTATTAGAGAATAAAGCCTCCAGGGAGAATAGTAGAACCAACGTTTATTGAAGCAAAGCACCCGATCTATTCCTGGCTGCCCCTGCATGACTCCAGCATATCTTTCACAGGCCAGGTAGGTTATCTGCACCCCGGGAAAATTTTTTTTCAACTCCTGGGCCACTTTCAAGGTAATAATGTTATTCCCCAGCCGCTCATCTATCCGAATCAATAAGATATTTTGCATGGCCTTCAGCCAATCATCTCTTACCGTAACCAAACCAGTGGGAGTGGTTGAATTGAGCAGACGCCCCACTATCCTGGCTGCCATATATTTACTTCGTTCACCCAAAAACAACTTTCCTTTCCCTGGCACCAGTTAGTTCCCGTCAAAATCTTTATGAATCATCTGATTATAATAATTCAGCATACGCTGACAAAATCTATCTTCTCCATAATTCGCTTCTGCCTTTAATCTGGCATCATCACCCATTCGATGCAAATCTTCTCTCTCCTTTAACAGTGCTTCTTTCAGGGCGTGGGCCAGACAATCCACTTTTTGGGGCTCTTCCACTAAAAAACCGTTTTGGCCTGAATCTATGGTGGCTGACATGGCCCCGCGCGCAGCCCCCAACACCGGCACTCCGCAAGCCATGGCCTCCAGCATAGCCCGGCAACTGCCATCATTACCCCCTTGGAGAAGAACCTTGATGTGAAAACTGTTGTATACCGCCGGCAAGGTATCCACATGATACCCTAAAAACCGAACCCCATCTGCAATCCCCATATCTCTGGCTAATTTCTTAATATAATCAAACCTGGGTCCCTTGCCCACCAGTGCCAGCACTGTCCCGGGAATATGCCGGCGCATCTGGGCGTAAGCCCTTAGCAACCTCTCGTGCCCCCGGCCGGGGTTGAACCTGGCCACCATGCCGATAACCCTCTTGGCTTTATTTAAACCAAAACGCTGAATAATCTCTTCTGACTTTATCTGCGGACGAAATCTTTGCAAATCCACCCCGGGCCTGATAACTTTCACCAAAGCCAAAGATTTATAGGTGTTTTGCAACCTGTTTCGATAGTCTGTTAAAGGGACCACCAGGCCATCGGCCCGTTGCAGTAACCACCATTGAAAAGGGCGTGGACTGAGACCACGCTGGTTGTGCAAGGTCCTGATCAGTTTAAATTTTATTCCTCCCAAAGCCTTGGCCAGAGCGGCTACAGCATGATCGTGGCTGAAATGACAGTGCACCAATTCGATTTGATGGCATTTAATCAATTCTCGAAATCTAATGATATCTCTCAATATCTCCAATGGGGATGATTTAGTAGACAGAGAAAGGTTACCAACCGCATCCAGTCCCTGGGAGCGTAAAACCTGCGGCAGATTACCCTGGCGACGGTTATCTACCGCCACCTTGACAAAACAGCCAGTTTCTTTAAGGGCTCTGGAGACCGCAATAATGGAATCGGCCGGACCAGTGCGTTGATGATAGGCAAATGTCTGTAATATGCGCATGGGGAGCGCCACTTCTTATTCTTCGATAATAAACTCTACCCGCCGGTTTTTTTTACGGCCCGAACGGGTGCGGTTGGAGGCAATGGGCATTTCGGCGCCGTAACCCACTGCCGTGAGCCGGGTGGCCTCTACACCATTATTAACCAGGTAATCCAATACTGCTTCAGCTCTCTTTTGCGACAAATATTTGTTGAACTTGGCTTTACCCCGGTTATCGGTATGCCCCTCAATCTTCAACTTCTTGATCTGGGGATTTTGTTTCAGAATATCCACCACCTGGCTTAAAATCTTATTTGATTTGGCCATTAAAGAGGCTTTCCCCTTTTTAAAATGGATCTCCTGCCTAACTTCTATTTTGTTTTCTAAAATAATAATATGCTTGGAGGTGGGTCTTTTTATCAAGGGAAAAATAGGGATAAGCCGGTCATCTTTTTTTATCTCCAGCCTTCCGGTGTAATCAACATATTTTTTGGCACTTATGACCACCTTATAAGTGCCGGCCAGCACCTCCATTTCAAACTGCCCATCTTTTTTTGAACTTTTCTGTTCATATTTTTTGGGACCTTTGAGGGTGATATTGGCTATCACTGGAGCGCCCAAGCCATCGGTGATTTTGCCCTTGATGAGCCCCTTTGGCGGGGCTGGTTTCATCGCCACTTTCATGGGAGTAACCAGGCCGGCGGCTACTTTGATGGCCACAGTACGGTCAAAATAACCGTCCTTTTTAAAAGTAAACTTCACAATACCAGGAGGTACCATCTGACCAGTGCTGAATTTGCCGTTACGGCTATGGCTGGCAAAGGGATACAAACCGGAAATTTTCTTGGGACTGACAATCACATGGCCCAGGGGCTTTTTGGTTTTACTGTCTATAACCTTACCTTTAAAAGTGCCGAATTTAGGGGCCGGGGGAGGCAGTTTCACCGTCTTTATCTTAATCACCTCTTTATCTCGTACCACCGGATCCCACACATAACAGGCACCCAGGATAATATTGTAGTTAGCCACCTTGGGATTACCCATGGCCGGAGGCAAATTGGTTACGTTCTGGCCAGTAATCATCTGCTTGGTCAGGGCCAACTCCACCGGCGAAAAACCCACCTCTACTGCGAATAGAAAAGTTATATCCTTCAAGGCTGTTATCCGGGCTCCAAAAGTGAGCGCCTGAGAGAGTAGTTCGCTGATAGGTACCACTTCGCCAGGTTCTCCCAATTTGCTTTTGTAGAGATCATCTCCGGTTACCCCTAAAGGTATATCAAGATTATACTCTATGAAAGGAGTCACATATTCGAGAGGGAATTCCAGACCCAACCCCGGTGTAAAACGATTGTAAGCATGTACCTCCAGAGCAAACTCTTCCACCTTATTTATTTTTCGCTCCATCAGTTGATCATTGTTTTGAAAGACAAAACCCAAATTAAGATGGGTACGCAGAGGAACCTGGGGGTAAATCTCGATGGTATTCCAGGTCACCACGGGATTTACCTTGATCCGAGTGCTGGCTAAATCGAAACTGATCTCTCCGGCGCCAGGCAAAAAGCCGAAAGAGAGAATCATTGCCGCCTGCAGCGATTCCACTGGACGGTAATATCCTTTGAATCCCAACTCCATCTCTCCCATGGCCTGAATCATGTTGTTGGAGCCCAAATAATGGGACATATCGTTCCTGGTAGATGAACTGCCCAAAGAGAACCAGGTTTCAAAGTGCTCCATGGCAGACCAGGTTAGAGATAATTTGCCCCTGGCCCTGGAGGTGGTATCTCCCTCTATCAAGAAATCGGTAGAAGTGAAAAAATCGCTACTAATACCAAGTTGCAGAGTACCGATGGGGGATGAGTCAGCCGAGGATACCCGCCAAAGACCAGTGCCGCCGGCCCGGACAGCGGCTGAGCGCAAATTATCGCCATAGGGCTTTTCTCTTTTGCCCTTCCCTTTTTTTCCGGTTTTTTTTACTGCCGCCTCACTTTTAGACGCAGCGCCAGTGCTTTTTTTCTTTAAGATCCTTCTTTTTTTAGCCGGGGATTTTTTACTCTTCTTAGTTTTTTGGGGGGTAATCTTTTTGTCTGAGCCGGCCTGGGAATCTTTTTTCTTAATCAATAATCGTTTTTTTTTCTTTTTTTTCTTCTTCTCTTTCTCTTGCTCTTTTTTATCTTTCTTTTCGGCGGCATAACCTGTGGCGGGTCCAAACACTGCCTGTCCCCGAACCAAATCTATACCTCCTGCCAGAAATAATATCATGGTGAATACAATAATGATCTGAGTAAAATTTTTCATGTAAACCACCATCGAATAAATTTATGAATGGACTGGAGAAAAGTGAAATATACCCCAATCTATATCCCATCGCAAGGAATTTTCTGGACATAATCAACTCATGTAATACAATAATTGAATCCAGAAACCAGCAACCACCTCGGAATTAGAGTTTGTTGCTGATTTTAGGTTATACTTTGAAGGACTACGAAAATGTGGCCTGAGTTGATGGGAGAGAAATGAATGGCTAATAGTTCAAACTCCACCAGAAAAGAGATCATAGGCCTGCAAAAAGAGATTTACTGGCGGCAAAAAAAACGGATCGAGGCGGCCACCCTATCAAATGATCCGGAATTATACCAATTTGAAAAAAGATATAACCAGGTGGTTTCCAAATATACGGCCCTGAGTTCTATGGAGGAGGTTAAAACCGCTATAAACCAAAGCAACCTGGTCTTTTTAGGGGATTACCATACCTCGCGCCAGTCACAAAAAATGATGATAAAATTACTCCAAATGATCTCCGGCCGCCGCAAAAACATTTTTCTGTGCATGGAATTTGTCCATTCCCAATACCAGGACGCTTTAAACCGCTATATGGAAGGTAAAATACAAGATAATACCTTTCTACAAAGGATAAAATATAAACAAAATTGGGGATTTGACAACTGGAACAATTTTAAACCCATTTTCGACCTGGCTAAAAGTCGAAATATAAAAATTCGAGCCATTGACAGCCCAAACAAGTCTATCCGCAAGAGGGAAATCCACTCGGCTCAGATTATTACCGATATTCTGGCCGACAACCCCGGAGTTCTGGTGGTGGTCTTTATTGGTGATCTTCACATCGGCCCTGAACACCTTCCGGCTGCAGTAAATTACTATGCGCGGAAAAAAGGGATCAAGACCAAACCTCTGATCATTTTCCAAAACAGCGAAGATATCTATTGGAAATTAGCCGCCCGGGGAAAAGAGCAGGAGGTAGACGTAGTAAAACTGGCTGGGGGCAACTACTGCATCTTAAATACCACACCAGTGATTAAACTGCAGAGTTTCCTCAATTATTTGGAGGCTGACCAAGAGTGGAGCGAAGATCTGACTCCCCAGGAGTTGTTCTGCCGCTCGGTAAAGATCCTGGTAGACTTTTTTCAAATCAATATTCAGGACGAACTGGAATGGATAGATGTATTTGCCGGCGCAGATATCTCTCTGCTTAGTCATTTACAGCAATATCACAACTTTAGTAAAAAGCAGTTAGCCCAGGTAAAATCCCAAATTTTGAACTGTGAAAGTTATTTTATACCCAACGCCAACACCGTATATTTAGCCACCCTATCTTTGAACCATGCCGGTGAAGAGGCTACCCATTTTATCCACTACTGCGCCCATAAACTAAGCGGTAAAAATCTGAACTACCAACTACCGCCGGAAGACTATTTTTACTTTCACATCATCTTTGAAACCCTGGGTTTTTGTGGCTCAAAAGTGATAAACCACCGTCGCAAGTGTCCGGTGGAGATCACCTTCCGGCGAATTATCCGCGATTTTGAAGAAAACGACTATACCGAGTATGGACGGGACGATTATGTAGTGGCCAAACTGGTTATCTCACACAAAAAGCAAGAACGCACCAAAGGTTATGACCTGGGCATTAAAAATATTAACAAAAGAAGACCAGATATAATCATGGCCTTGACTCACGCTCTGGGCTATCTCATGGGATCAAAACTCTATTACGCCATGATCAGAAACCGAGTCAACAAAGACTATGTGCGTTCACTTTTCTATCAAAGCCTGGACAAACCGGAGCAAGCCAAAGCACTCTACGTCCAATTGGTAAAACGAGTGGGTTCCATCAGGGTACCTCACTGTGACCTCTAAAAAACAATGAGATAATGAAATAATGAGAGTAATAGCCGGAACCGCCAAAGGCATAAAATTAAAAAATCTGGAAGGGATGGTGGTACGTCCTACCTCTGATCGGGTCAAAGAGAGCTTATTCAACATATTAGGTTCCTTCTGGCAGGGTGGACAGGCGGCAGATCTTTTTGCCGGTAGCGGTGCTTTAGGTATCGAGGCCATCAGCCGTGGTATAAGCAGGGCAATATTTGTAGAAAAAAATCGGCGGGCTACTAAGATAATAAAAGCAAACTTACAAAAATGCCACTTCTCTGAGCAGGCACATATTTTACCGATATCCGTCGAGGAATCATTTACTTTTTTACAAAAATGGGATAACTTTGATCTGATTTTTCTCGATCCCCCTTACCGGGCAGATATATATAAGTTGGTGATCACCCAGATTATCAATCTGGATTTATTAAAAATAGATGGTTACCTGGTGGCGGAACATGATGCTCAAAAAGAGATGGCTATCCCTCTTCCGTCAGGTTGGCAAAAGAGGGTAAAAACTTACGGCTCCACTGCTCTTACTATTATTAAACGGTGATTGGGCGCCACCCTTTCGGAGGTAAAATTATATGACAGATAAAAACCAACAAGAATTTATTATCTATCCAGGTTCCTTTGACCCCATCACCAACGGTCATATCAATATTGTCGAGCGAGGGATAAAGTTGTGTAAACGGATGATCGTGGCAGTAGCCGACAATCCCCAAAAAAAATGCCTGTTTTCTGTCCAGGAGCGGATGGCTTTACTCAAAGAGGCATTGGCCCAATTTCCCCAAGTGGAAGTGGACAGTTTCTCCGGACTCTTGATGGACTATGCCCGTAGTAAAAATGCCAAGATAGTTCTTCGGGGACTGAGGGCAGTATCTGACTTTGAATACGAATTCCAGATGGCCCATACCAACCGCAACTTAAATGCCGAAGTGGAAACGATTTTTATGATGACCGGTGAAGACTACTTTTTTCTAAGTTCGCACATAATCAAGGAAATAGCCCGGTTTCGTGGTCCTCTGTCTAACCTGGTCCCCTGGACGGTGGAGCAGGCCCTCAACAAAAAATTCCTCTCAAAATGATCCTGTGTCACCATTTGCACAAAAGGTACGGCCGCGAGATCACCGCCTTACACGATATCAACCTGGAGATAAAAAAAGGGGAATTTATCTTTATCACCGGTGAAAGCGGAGCGGGAAAAACCACCTTGCTTAAATTGATCTTGTGCCAGGAATTCCCCTCCAACGGCCAAATACTAATCAATGGAAATAATACCAGCCATTTAAAAGCCTCGGCACTACCTTACTTACGCCGCAATATAGGCTCTGTTTTCCAGGATTTCAAATTGCTGGACAGCCTGACTGTCTTTGAAAACGTAGCCCTGGTAATGGAAGTACTGGGCCATTCTCCTTCCAGGATTAAAGCCAGAGCCCTGGAGGTAATTAAGCAAGTAAAACTATGGCATTGTGCCAATAAATTTCCGGCCCAACTATCGGGAGGGGAGCAGCAACGGATTGCCATCGCCCGGGCAATGGCCAATGAACCGGCTATTATCCTGGCTGACGAACCCACCGGAAATCTGGATCAGGGAAATGCTGATGAAATAATGAAACTGTTCAACCAGGCCAACTATCGGGGATGCGCCATTATACTGGCAACCCACGATAGCCATTTAATGGAAAAGTATCCTAAGAGAACCATCACCCTTAAACAGGGTAAGATCGTGGCAGACACCAGGCTAAAGGTCGGTAACTACAGGAAATCATTAGAATAATACAAAAAAACCTAACCATGTATCTGATCTACTGCTTTAAAAATTTTTTGCGCCTGATAAAACGTCAAAAGGGGATAAATATCCTGACTTTTTTTTCTATGGCTACATCCCTGTTGATCCTATCGATCTTTCTACTGGTTTTTCAGGCCATGGAAGTCAAAATAACTACCCTGCTTACCGACTCTCCTCTGTTTATATTTCTAAAAGATGATCTTACTCAACCGGAAAAAGAAAACTTGATTAATTTCCTAAATTCCGATGCGGGAGTGAAAGAGGTCAAATTTATTTCCAGCGCAAAAGCCAAATCCATAGTGAGCCAAAGAATAAAAGGGCTCGATTCTATTTGGCAAGATCTTCAATTTGACCTGCCCACCTCTATTCAAATCACTTTAAAAAAGGAGATATTCTTCAACCAAAACTCTAAAGGAACTGATCTCAAATCCAAACTGATAAGAACATTAGAGAAACTACCAACCGTATCTGAAGTTATTTACGGAGAAAGCGAAGTAAAACAATTACAACAAACTCTGGGCCAAATCAAGATGGTGGGTTTAGCCCTGGGAAGCGTGATAGTGCTTTCCATAATTTTTATCATTATCAATACCATAGGGCTAATGATATCCACCCAGGGGGAAAAAATCGCTATCCAGACCCTGGTCGGCGCTACCCACAGTTTTGTCCGAATCCCCTTTATTTTTCTTAGCCTCTTTCTGGGCAGCGCCAGTTCCGTCTTTAGCCTGGGGATACTCAAACTGGTGCACTATTTGCTGCTGGAAAATGGAGGCCTCCACCTGTGGGATTCGTTTTTATACGGTACTTTTTTGTGGAACTCCCCCTTTCTACCGGTTGAACTGATAGTTAGCGTACTTGTTGTGGGGCTGGGCTCCGGAGTAACCGGGGGATACCTGGCAACGCGCCAATACCTTAAATGAATTTGATATGCCTATTTTTAAGTCTACACCCTTAAACTTTTTTTCCCTTTTTTCTTTAATCCTGCTTTTAGCCAGTTTTGCTTTAGCCATGGATGAGAAAACGGTTGAACAGCAGACCACCAGTACAACATCGCTTCTACGCAGCCTGTTTCAACACAAATTGATTATCCAGCAAAATCTTCAGAATTTGGAAAATGTGCTTAATACCTTGCGGGACCAGGCGGGGAAACTGGACAGCAATCTGGAAGATATATCCCGATCTCTGGAGGAAAACACCGCCCTGTGGCGCCAGGAACGTAAGAAACAGAAAGTCAGGAAAATAGGTCTGAACAATATGTTTAAACTTTCTCTTCTTTTCAATTTGCAGGCGGATCACTACCTGGCCCTGGCTGGCAAACAACCATCGGATAGTTATCTGAGCCGGGTTTACCTGAAGAAATTTATCCAACTGGATAAGCGCTTTTCCCTAAAAATCGAAAGAAAGTTACGCGAATTTCAAAGTAAAGAAAAATCCCTATTCTCTCAACAATTGCATTTGAACAGGTTACGTAATAAATTACTGCAACTTACCGGAAAGATGGAATACAAAAAAGCATCTAAAAACCGGCAATTGGTTAAAATAAAAGTCCGGGAAAAACTGACCAGAAACCGGTTGGATGAAATTCAAAAAAAACTGACCCCCTCTAAATCGAGGCAGCAGAAAATAGAGATGAAGCCTAAATCATCCATCAAAAACTGGCATGGCCGCTTGACCCTGCCGGTGGAAGGGGAAACCAGCATCACCTATGAATATAACGCTATGGGTGTAACTCCGGATAACGAAATAGAAGCAGAAAACCCCCAGGTTGGTATTTTTATCCATTTCACCGGAGCCCAACCGGTAAAGGCTATTTATGAGGGAAAGATAGTATTTGCTGACAAATTTTCCCTGCTCGACAAAATGATAATTATCGATCACGGTCAAAAATACTATTCCATCTACGCTATGCTCTCCGGTTTCCAAAAGAGGCGGGGTGACAGGGTAGAAACCGGAGAATCCATTGGGTTCTCCGTTAAAGAAAAAAATGGCGTACCTTCTCGTATCTACTTTGAATTCCGTGAAAATTTACTCCCCGTTGATCCACTCCCCTGGTTCAGTAGGTAACAGTTCCCATCCCGGAATCAACTTCTTCAATCGATATTTAGTTGTTTTTTTTTAATCCAATTGATAGGATATGCCAACTTTATTGCTTGCTGATTAAGAACGAAAAGAATATCTCGAAAGATTATCTAATGTACAAGTTCATCACCAGGAAAGCCCTTCTAATTCTGCTGCTATTTTTCACCTTCTCTACTGGGATGCTGACCGGCTCAGTTTTTGAGGCTTTGGCCGAAAAAAACCAATATCTCAAATTGGATATTTTCACCAAAGCCATGACCTATATTGAAAAAAACTATGTAGAAGATATCAACCAGTCTGAACTAATTTACGGCGCTATCAAGGGGATGCTGGCCTCTTTGGACCCGTATTCTATTTTTATGCCGCCAGCACAATACAAAGAGATGCAGGAGGAAACCAGCGGCGAATTCGGCGGCCTGGGCATAGAGATCACCATCAAGGATAAAAAACTTATGGTAATCTCTCCTATTGAAGACACACCTGCTTTTCGAGCCGGAATCAAACCGGGAGATATTATTGTAAAAATAGATGGCCAAGAAACCAAAACCATGACCCTTTTAGAGGCGGTTTATAAAATGCGGGGGCAAAAAGGCTCTGCTGTGAACCTGACCATATTTCGTCCTGATTTTAAAACTCCAAAAGAATTTGTCATGATTAGAGATTTTATTAAAATTGTTTCAGTAACCTGGCAGGAATTGACCTCTGGATACGGGTATATTAGAGTAAAAAACTTTCAGGACCGGACCGATATATACCTCCAAAAGGCCCTGGATAAACTCCAAGAAAAAAAGGCTCTCAGCGGCATTATTTTAGACATGCGCAACAACCCTGGCGGCCTGTTGGAACAGGCAGTTAAAGTGGCTGACAAATTCCTGGAAAAAGGGATCATTGTTACCACTAAAGGACGTAACGAACGTTATATAGAAAAAGAACATGCCATTCAAAAGGGAACCCAGCCCCCTTATCCGCTGGTGATATTGATCAATTCAGGCAGTGCCTCAGCAGCGGAAATTGTAGCCGGCGCTATCCAGGATCACCAACGGGGATTGATCTTAGGCCATAAAAGTTTTGGCAAAGGATCAGTACAAACTCTAATAGAACTGGATGACGGCTCTGGCCTGAAGTTGACCATAGCCAAATATTACACGCCCAACCACCGCTCTATCCAGGGGATGGGAATAGTGCCCGATATTGAGTTCAAAAAGGGAGAAAAACCGACTGGCGGCCAGAAAATAAAATTAGAACCCAAAATCAAAAATCTATTGGAAAAAGACAATCAACTCCATTCAGCCTTCAATATCTTACTCAATTGGAAAATATTCAATAAAAGCCAAAAGCAGAGGGTAAAATGACTGGAGCCCAAAAAACTAAAACCTGTTCCAATTGTGCATCTTTGACCCGCAAGTTAGAGGAAGAAACCGCCAACAAAGCCAAAGTTGCAAAAGAACTCTTAGAGAAAATAACCATTACCGAAAAAATCCTGTCGGCTGTTCCGGTGGCTCTTATCTCCATGCATAATAATATAATAGTACAGGTCAACCGTTTTTTTCTGGAGATGTTTCAATTCTCCTCCCAAAAACAGGTACTGGGCCGGTCCATGGATTCCCTACTACAGGATTTACATTTTCCCGATAATATTAAAACCGCCCTGGTATCCAACCAATATTTCTGGTGGGTAAACGCTAAATGCCATTCTCGAAAAGGGGAGAGTATGACTGTTTCGGTAAGCCGCACCCCTTTTTTCGATAAAAAATCAAGAAATCAAGACGTGCTGGTGGTGTTCGATGATATAACCGAACAAAATCGAATCGAATCAGAATTGCATCGTATGTCCAACCAGGCCGCTTTCCAGTCCGGATTGGTATCCATGGGCATCAACGTGCTGCATAATATCGGCAATGCGGTCAATGCCGTCAATCACCAGGCTTTCATGGCACATCAAAACAGTCTGGAATTACTCAAAGTGGCGGACCTGCTAAAACAGGTGACCGCAAATGAGGCTCAGGAAAAACTTATAGAAATAATCGATACCACCCAAAAAACCATCCGCTCCATCACCATCGAAAAACTGGCAGCCAATACCATGGAAATACAAAAGGGGATGGAGCATATAAGTGAGAGTATCAAAATCCAACAAAACATGGGACTTAAAAAGATCATGGCTGAAGAGATCTACCTTTCCGAGGCGATAGACAACTCTTTATCCATACAATTTGATGTCAACCAGTCCCTGGGGATACAAATCAACACCAAAAACTTGAATCGGGTCGGCAGGGTAATTCTACCACGCAATCAGTTGATCCAGATGATGCTTAATTTCCTAAAAAACAGTCAGGAAGCCATTCTGCAGCGTTTCTCAGGAGAAGGTCGAGAGGGAAGAATAGAGATTAGCGCCCAAAAGATAGATGACCACTATTTTGACTTGATGATTAAAGATAATGGTTGCGGAGTGAACAGTAAAAATAAGGAGCAACTTTTTAAATTCGGTTTTTCTACCAAAAAAAGAGGGTCTGGTTTTGGTCTCCACTTTGCCGCCAATTTTATCCAATACCTGGGGGGTAAAATAAAATTGGAAAGCGAAGGTGAGAACTGCGGTTCTTTGATTACCATCACCTTGCCAGTAACTTTTAAGGATAGCACTCATGGCTAAAAAAGTATTGATTATAGATGATGACACCAGAATCCTCCAGGTTTACCAGGATATCTTAACTCCGGAAAAACCTATGTGCACCGACCTGGAATCCCTGATCACCGGTAAAAATAAAAGTAATCAAAAAAGGATGGAATTTGAAATAGCCACCGCTTCGCAGGGTGAGTCTGGAGTCCAGGTGGCCAAAGCCGCCAAAGAAAATGGATCCCCCTTCCAGGTGGCTTTTGTGGATATGCGTATGCCGCCAGGCGAGGATGGTCTTGCCACTGCCAGAGAACTGCGCAGGTTGGATGATAATATATATATAGTTATTGTAACTGCTTATGCTGATCGGTCCATCGATGATCTGCAAAAAACTATCCAGCACGATATCATGTTGATTCGCAAACCCTTCAATAACGAAGAGATCTACCAGATGGCCAGAAACCTGTGTAACAGTTGGCATCGAGATCAGGAGTTACAAAGTTTACGCACATCTTTGGAATTACAAGTGGAGGAGAGGACCAAAGAAATTAACCAGGCGTATAATGACCTGGCAGAATCTCATAACGAGTTGAAAAAGACCAAAGCCCAACTGATGGAAACCTCCAAGTTGATGGTGATGGGGGAGTTGATGCGCAATATCGCCCACCAATGGAGGCAACCATTGAGTACACTTGGAGCATTGGTGGAAGATATTCTAGAGGCCAACCAACATGGTGAACTGGATGAAAAATACCTACAGCGGTCTGTAGAGCGTTTCCGGATAATCCTTACCGAACTATCCACCACTATTGACAATTTCCGCAACTTTTTTAGAGTCAAGGAGCACAAATCGGTTTTTAATATTAAAAATAGTATCAAAAATGCCCTCTCCATCATAACCGCTATACTAAAGGAAGATCAAATTAAAATCATTTTGGAGATTGATGAAAATATCACTTATCACGGCTATCCCAATAAGTTTGGCCAGGTGATTCTCCATCTCCTATCCAATGCCAAGGATGTACTCCAGGAGAAGGAAATCACTGACCCATGGATAAAAATCGAGGCGGATATACTTGGGCAAGACCTGCATATAGCGGTCACAGACAACGGTGGAGGCATCCCTCCCAAAATTAAAAATCGAATTTTCGAGCCCTATTTCTCTACCAAATCAGTTGGTAAAGACTCTGGCATCGGACTCTATATCAGTAAAACCTTTGTGGAAAAAAATATGGGTGGTAAAATTGTGGCTACAAATACTGAGAATGGCGCCAGATTCAACATAGCGCTACCTCTGATAAAATAATCGAAATCACCAAAAAAAAATTGGTTTGCATTTGGAGATGAAATTTACTATACTTTTCAGACACTAACTCGTCAGACATTAACTTGTTAAGTTAATTTACAACCAGGAGGAAAAAATGGTCGGAATTGTCGGATACGGAAGTTATATCCCCAAGTACCGCATTAAAGTGGAAGAGATCGCCAAGGTGTGGGGTGCGGATGCTCCCAGTTACAAAAAGGGGCTGCTGTTAAAACAAAAATCAGTGCCCGGTCCTGACCAGGATGTAATCACCATGTCAGTAGAAGCCACTCGTAACGCACTCAAACGGGCTAAAATCGACCCCACAGATATCGGTTCAATTTACATCGGTTCCGAATCACATCCCTATGCTGTTAAACCCAGTGGGACAGTAGTGGCAGAAGCTATCGGCGCCACTCCGGATATCCACTGCGCCGACTTTGAATTTGCCTGTAAGGCTGGTTCAGAGGGGATGTTTGTCAGTATGAGCCTGGTTAAAGCGGGAGAGGTAAAATACGGGCTGGGAATAGGAGCAGACACCTCACAGGGGGCCCCTGGTGATGCTCTGGAGTATTCTGCTGCTGCTGGTGCTGCCAGTTATATTTTTGGGGAGCAGAATGTAATAGCCGAATGTTTGCATACCAATTCATACATGACCGATACTCCAGATTTCTGGAGGCGGGAATATCAGTTCTATCCCAAACACGCCGGCCGGTTTACTGGTGAACCAGCCTACTTTAAACATACCTTGAGTTGCGCCACCAACATAATGGAGATGGCTGACCTGAAACCAGCGGACTTTACCTACGCTGTCTTTCACCAACCCAACGGTAAGTTTCCTCAACGGGCTGGCCGCAAACTGGGATTCAAAGATGAGCAAATGGAACCAGGATGGCTCTCTCCCAGATTGGGTAATACCTATTCCGGCGCCTCACCCCTGGGACTCTCTTCTACCCTGGATATTGCTAAACCAGGAGATTTGATCCTGATGGTTTCATACGGTTCTGGTTCAGGTAGTGACGGTTTTATTTGGAAAGTCACCGATATGATAGACCAGGTGCGCGACCTGGCTCCTAAGACCACCGACTATTTAGATAAAAACCAGATCTATTTGGAATATGGCGCGTACGCCAAATATAGAAAAAAGATTAGAAAATAGTTACTTTAGAAAAAAGTTGGCTTTCGCTTTAAACCGGAAGCCAGCAGATAACCACCTAAGTCCCGGCATTTAAAGACTGGGTTAATTTGGAGATTGGCTATGAGAGATGTTGCAGTAATAGGTGTCGGCATCAACAAGTGGGGGGAGTTATGGAACAGTTCCCTTCGAGACATCTTTACCGAATCCGCCCTGACAGCAATGGATGATGCCGGTATTGACAAAATTGATTCCCTTTATATCGGCTGTATGTCAGGCGGTCTTTTTGTGGGCCAGGAACATCTGGCTTCCATGCTAACCGATTATCTGGGCTGTGCGCCCATTCCCGCCACCCGGGTCGAATCCGCCTGTGCTTCAGGTGGGTTGGCTTTTCGCCAGGGTTATATCGATGTGGCTTCTGGCCTGAACGATATTGTCATGGTAAGTGGAGTGGAAAAAATGTGCGATATTGACGGCGGCGGAGCCACCTACGGCTTGGCGGCTGCCTCAGACCGGGAATATGAAGCCTACAATGGCATTACCTTCCCCGGACTTTACGCCCTGATGGCCAGGGCTCACATGGAAAAATATGGCACTACCCGTCGGCAATTGTCAATGGTGGCGGTGAAAAACCATTTCAATGGTTCTAAAAATCCCAATGCCCAATTCCCCATGCAGATTACTCCCGAAACTGTGGAAAACTCGGTTATGGTGGCTGACCCATTGAGAATTTTTGACTGCTCCCCGGTTACTGATGGAGCGGCAACGGTTATCCTCTGCCCCCTGGATATGGTGGGTAAATTCACCAAAAATAAAGCCATCAAAGTGACTGGTATTGGTATGGCTACCGATTGTATCGCCTTGAGCCAACGTGAGGATATTACCTTCTTTAATGCAGTGGCCAACGCTGCCAAGTCTGCCTATGAAATGGCAGGAGTAGGACCAGATGATATCGATTTCGCCGAAGTGCACGACTGTTTTACCATTGCAGAAATCTGCGCTATCGAGGCCCTGGGCTTCGTGGAAAAAGGACAGGGAGGCAAAGCGGTGGAATCCGGTTTTACTGCCCTTGATGGTAAAAAACCCATCAATACTTCGGGTGGATTGAAATCAAAAGGCCATCCAGTGGGAGCCACCGGTGTGGCGCAAGTCTGTGAAGTGGTGGAGCAGTTAAGGGGAGAGGCAGGAGACAGACAATTAAAGAACGTCCGCAGGGGATTAGCCCAGAATATGGGCGGAACTTGTGGTAGTTCAACCATCCACATTCTAGAGGAGGTTTAAACATGTCCACATCTGCAATCTACTGGCGGGAAATACCGCAAAGATATAGATATGAAGCCGGCAAATGCACAAAATGCGGTAAGATTTTCTTTCCCCCTCGCTTGATCTGCAATGAATGCAAATCACGGGAGTTTGAAAATGTAACCCTTAACACCGAAGGGGAAGTGGTCACCTACACGGTTATCCACGTTGCACCCACAGGTTTTGAAGACCAAACTCCATATGCGGTAGGCCTGGTCAAACTAAAAGATGGCGTTACCATCACCACCCAAATAGCCGACTGCCCTGAAGAGGATCTCAAGATAGGTATGCCGGTCAAGTTGGAATTTAGGCGCATCAGCGAAGACTGTGAAGCGGCAATTATCAAGTATGGGTACAAATGCGTGCCAATTTAAAGAGAAGTCCCCATGGAAAAACAAACATTCACCACCATCAAATTAAACATTGAAGAAAAGGTTGGCACCATTACTCTGGCCCGGCCCGATATACGCAATGCTTTTAATAACCAGATGATCGATGAACTTCTGGAAGCACTGAAAATATTATCGGAACAGGATCAGATAAGGGTCCTGGTAATAACCGGCCAGGGAAAGGCATTTTGCGCCGGCGCCGACCTCTCTTACATGAGTCAGATGAAAGACAACACTTACGACCAAAACCTGGATGGGGCTTTGAAAATGGCGGAGGTTATGCACAATCTCTACCGTTTCAAACACCCCACCGTGGCAAAAGTCAACGGCGCCACTATTGGTGGAGGCGTGGGATTGGTGGCAGCCTGTGATATCGTGGTGGCAGCTCATCTAAGTGAATTTTCCTTCAGCGAAGTAAAAATCGGGTTGGTTCCGGCCGTTATCAGTCCCTTTGTGATCAAAAAGGTGGGTGAAGCCAATACCCGTTACCTGTTCTTGAGCGGAGAGCGAATTTCGGCAGACCGGGCTCGGGAATACGGCCTGGTTACCGAAGTGGTAACCCGGGAACTCCTTAATTCACGGGTGGAACAAATATTGCGGATGCTGATGTCCAGCGGTCCTCAGGCACTTAGTGCGGTTAAAGAATTGATTCACCGAGTATCAGACATAACCCTCAGTGATTCAACCAGCTTTACCGCTGAACTGATCGCCAAGTTAAGGGTTTCTGAAGAGGGACAGGAAGGGATGAATGCCTTTTTTGAAAAGCGCCGCCCCAATTGGGCTAAGTGGCACTAACCCTAACCCGGTTCAATTATAAATAGCAGTTCACCAAATTTGACTTCAGCGGCATCATCTTTAAATATTTTTTTTATCTTTCCCTTTTGCGAGCCGCCCAGGTCATTTAGTTTAATCTTGTTAAAACACTTCATCACCTCCACCAAACCAAGCACATCTCCCTCAACCACCTCCTCACCCTCGGTGGCATAAGGTGGAGACTGAGGATTTGGACGCATATAAAAAACCCCGTCAGTGGGTGAGGTGACTCCCACCATACCCTCAGGAACTCTGTCACTCTCATCGGTAATACCTGGTGCTTGAGCCGGTTTTTGATGCTCTGAAGAGAACTTACCCGCCTCGGTGCTAAGCCGGAAAAGAGGCTGACCGTATTCCACGAACTCAATCTGGTCATTAAGCAAAGCCTGGCTCACCACCCCGCTGATACCAGGAGGCATTTTCAGTTTATAGGTGGTATTCAGTTGCTGCAACTGGCCGGTGTATTGGCCCGGTTCAATAAAACTGCCCCGATAAGGAATGTGACTATAGCGTCCCGGCGCCGGTGACTTAACAATATATTCATCCGGAGATTGCTCATCCAGCTGAAAAAGCACTTCTTTGATATTATCTTTCATATTATGCTCCAAAATAAACTTTCACAAACCGTAAGCGCAACAAAGTAAAGCAAATACTAGTTTTAGTTAGCGATAAGTCGCCCGCAAATTAACCAGGTTCATGCCCCTTTCTGGTTAATTCGTCCGTAGATGCGCGCTATCATTGCCAAAACCGCGGGCAACGAGAATGGTGCAGATACTAGGCGCCCGAAATGATTTAACCGCAGGCGTATAAATTATACGTCGAGGATTAAATCGCTCAACGCAACGTCCCTAAAGGGATCACCTCCTACGTCAGCGTCCATAGATGCGCCGCTATCACAAATAACCTGCGGGCAACGAGAATGGTGCAGATACTAGGCGCCCGAAATGATTTAACCGCAGGC
>CAZTWC010000026.1:0-2998 GCA_964617105.1 uncultured Myxococcia bacterium | reverse complement strand
GTATAAATTATACGTCGAGGATTAAATCATTTCGGGCAACAACGTAGATGCGCCATTATCGTTGCCCGCCAGCAGTTATCTCATGAGTACATCAATATCGTGCATACTCCAAATCCGCGGATTCTTCAACCTCCTATACCCAATACTCTGGTAGCACATCTCCACCACTGCCTCCAAATAGGGTCTGATCTCTGGCATCAATACCACCTCATCAGTATCCATCTGGCGAGCTGCGTTTAGCGGGTACATATCCTGGCTGATCCTCTCTTCCACCTCCAGCATTCCCTCCTCAATCTTGTCGTACTCCTCCTGGTTGTCTGCGATAATATTGAAATTATCGTCTAATTTGGTCCTGAAAGCTCCGATAGATAGAGTCTTGCCCTCCATCACCGCCAATCTGGTTATGGGAGTAGAAAGTTGCAACACTGGATCGTATGGGTGCCCCGCCATAGCATAATAACCTGCGCCAGAAGCCTTGCGCAGCAACACGGTAATCATGGGTACACTATTGGTGGAGTTGGTATAGAGCAGGTTGGAGCCAAAACCCAGCAAACCCTCCTTCTCCGCCTCCAGGCCTATATCAAATCCAGATATATCCTGCAGCCAAATAATGGGAATACCGTCATCGTTACAGCACCTGGAGAAAAGAGAAATCTTAGCAATCCCCTGCTGGTATAAAATACCGCCCGGTCTTTTTTGACTCCTGGAAACCGGGTGCTCGGTAAGAGACTGATTATTGGCGATAATACCCACATATAATCCATTTATCTTGCCGATACCGCAGATCATCTCTCTCCCCTGCCTGGGCATCAACTCCCAAAAAAGGCTCATATCCAGAAGACGGGCTATAACCTGACGCATATCGTAGGGGATGCGGTGGTCGGGAGGAAAAAACCCGCTCAACTCCCGGTAATTGTAGCGAGGAGCTAAAGGTTCACCGCCAAACATATAATACTCTCCAGCCTTGGAGGGTAACTGTTCAATATCGCGGCGGATAAATTTGATCATGGTTTTGTCGTCAGGTACCCGGAAATCGGCACAGTTGGAAAGATGGCAGTGAACATCGGGCCCTCCGATCGTAAGAGAGGTGATATTCTGGGACTTGGCTCCCTTAACCAGGGCGGCGCCAGCAATCACCATATAGGCTTGCTCGGTCATATAAACCCGATCACTTATGATCGGCATATAACCGCCACCAGCAATGCAGTCGCCAAACACTCCGGCAATTTGAGGTACATGGTTGGCGGAGAGCAGGCTGTTCATTTTAAATATATGACCAGCCCCACTTTTACCTGGAAAGGTACGGGCCTGTTCCGGCAAATATAGTCCACTGCAATCCACCATATAGATTACCGGTACTTTCAAACGCAAGGCAATCTCTTGAGCCCGCTCAATTTTCTCCGGGGTCTGCGGCCACCAGGAACCGGAACCAACGGTATTATCATTGGCAATAACAATGGTGTACCGGTTACAGACCTTGACAAAAACAGTGACCACCCCAGCCCCCGGGGATTTGCGTCCACCGTCAAAGGTGATGCCATAGTTGACAAAAGTGCCGATGGGGAACACCTGGCTCCCCGGATCTTTTAACAACTCGATGCGTTCCCAGGCGGTCAACTTCCCTTTAGCATGAACCCGATCTATATATTTCTGACCCCAACCCTGTTTAACCTCATCCTTTTTCCGCTGGATATCCTCCTCCAACTTTTTCATATAAGAGGTGTTCTGATCATATTCCTTGGCGGAAAAAATAGTTTCCCGCCCTGAACCAATATCCTGCAAGATTACTCTAGCCATTATTTAAAGTTCCTTTTCATATTTTTTATAGGATGCCCGTTATCATTACCATTACATATCAAATATTAGTTAAACTAGCGATCAGTAGCCCGACGATTAACCAGGTTCATGCCCCTAAAGGGATGACCTTCGGCCTCAGATGCGCCGCTATCGTCGCCCGTTTATATGTGATCTAATATTGTGGTATTATACTCCCCACCCCTAAACAAATCTGAATCCAATATCTTCTTATGAATAGGTATGGTGGTCTTCACTCCGCCAATTTCAAAAGAGTCCAGGGTCTTTAGCATCAACTCGATAGCCTCTGGGCGAGTTTTGGCATGGGCAATTAGTTTACAAATCATGGAGTCATAGTATGGAGGTATGGTGTACCCTTCCTCGACATGGGTATCTAACCTGATACTCCCCTCTTTTTCCGGAACCTTGAATATCTCCACCGTGCCTGGCGAAGGCCGAAAATCTTCAAAAGGATCCTCGGCATTGATCCTTACCTCAATAGCCGACCCCTGAAAGCAAATATCTTCCTGCCGCAAAGCAAGCGGCTGGTTAGCGGCGATGCGAATCTGCTCCTGTACAATATCCACCCCGGTAACCATCTCGGTCACTGGATGCTCCACCTGCAGGCGAGTATTCATCTCCATAAAATAGAGTTCCCCCTGGGGAGTCATTAAGAACTCAACAGTTCCGGCATTATAGTAACCTATTTTAGCCGCAACCCGGGCTACTTTTTCTCCCAAACTTTGCCGAGTTTCACTGCTAATCGCCTGAGAAGGCGATTCCTCCACCAGTTTTTGGTGATGCCTCTGAACCGAACATTCCCGCTCACCCAGGTGAACAGCATTGCCAAAATGATCCACCAATACCTGGAACTCGATATGACGGCCGCCGGTAATGAATTTTTCCATATAAAGCGCTGGATTGCCAAAAGCCTTTTCCGCCTCCATACTGGCTTCAATAAATGCCGCCTCTAAGCAAGCCTCCTCCTCCACTAACCGCATCCCTTTACCGCCGCCGCCAGCACTGGCTTTCAACAACACCGGATAATTTATATGTTCGGCAAACTCTCGGGCTTCCTGCACCGTATTTAACACGCCTTCAGAACCAGGAATCGGCTCCAACCCAGCCAACTTCATGGTTTTCCTGGCCGTGGCTTTGTCTCCCATAGAGAGAATCGAAGATGCCCTGGGTCCCACAAAAGTCA
>CAZTWC010000025.1:0-23604 GCA_964617105.1 uncultured Myxococcia bacterium | reverse complement strand
TCGATGAAGCAGGAACTAAGCCGTGTACAGATTTGTACACATTTTAGAGAACGGTGAGAGGCTATTTGACGATCACCCCATTTTCCAGGTTTATCACTAAATCGGCGATCCCTATAAATGAGGGGTGGTGGGCAATGAACACCATGGTCATCTCTTTTTTCAATTTTTTAAGCACCGCTTGGATTATCAACTCATTTTCCCGGTCCAGGCTGGTGCAGGGTTCATCTAAAAGCAGCAAAGAAGGTTTTTTCAGGAGAGCCCTGGCTAAAGCCAACCGTTGGCGCTGCCCGCCCGAAAGGGTAAAACCCATATCCCCTATCTTGGTATTCAGTCCAGCCGGGAAAGATTTAACAAAATCGTCAGCCGCCGCCATGGATAGAGCCTGCCACAATAGATCATCTTTAATGCTTTGAAGGTTTCCCTCTACAGTAAGGTCAACATTGCCCCAAAGGAGATTTTCTCGAATAGTATGGTGGAATAGGAAGGGGTCCTGGGGCATATAACTCACCGAGCGTCGCCAATTAGCCAAATTATCTTGTTCGAGTTTCAGACCATCCACTTCGATGTGACCCTTTTGGGGACGTAAAAGTCCCAGAAGCAGGTCGGCCAAAGTGCTTTTCCCAGCACCGGATGGACCTACAATGCAGGTGATTTGGTTAGCGGGCAGGGAAAATTCTAAGTTTTGCAGAGAGAATTCTCGTTCTCCCGGGTATTGGAAAGACAGGTTGACAAACTGGATTTCCCTGGTTAGGGGAACCAGTGGCGTAGATCCCGCCTTTAAAGGGGCCAGATGACGAGCATCTGAGTCAACGGTGGCGGCTATTGGGTCATTCAGTTGCTCCTCCTGGTGAGTATCGGCGGCAACCTGCATTTTTTGGTAGGCGGCAAAGGAGGGCAGCATATTAAATATTCGTTGAATATACTGGTGTAAGTTTGAGATCTGCGGCAGCAGGCGAGAGAAAATATAGACCAGCAGCAGCAAGTTTTCAATCGGCAGGTTCAACAGCCGCACTGATACATAGAAAAGGATGCTGATACATATTGCCGGTCCCAGGGTGAATAAAAACCGTAAACGGCCAGACAGGCGGCTAAAATTGACCATTTCTTTGGCGATTCCAGCGTTGGCGCGGGAAAAATTTTGGGCCTGCTCTTTTTCCAAGCCATAACTTTTTGTCAGTTTGATCCCTCCCAGGTGGAGGTTTATGGTTTCGTACAATTGTTGGCGGTTGTCCCGCATGCGGGCGCCGTAAAGGATGGATTGTTCACTAAATGGTTTGAGAACCAGAGAAAGGAGGCCGGCTAAACATATCGCCAGTATGGTGAGCAGTGGGGATAGGAGCATGGCAAATATTATATAAACCAGGGAGATGGTTGCAGAGCCAAAAAAGGTGAGTAGAAAAGAGGCGCCCATGGCCACGGTATTCAGTTCAGCAGAGAGAAGGTGGGATAGATTAGATATTTTTTGCCTGGTGATAAACAGCCAGTTGGCTTTGATAAAGGAGTTGTATAGCCGGCTGCGCAAATAACGGCAAAACTCCTGATGTATGCAGGAGTTGAGCAGTTTTTGCCAATACTGTATCATGCCCAGCAGCGCTACAATAGATACATAAATCAACAAAACCGAAGCAAAGTTGATGGGGATTCCTAGCCGGACAAACAGGGAAAGGGTAAAGGAGATCAATTTCCCCGGAGGTTGGCCATGTTGGGTTAAGCCGGCCAGATGAAGCAAAGGGATAAGGGTAAATAGCCCCAGGCCGCTGAAAAGTCCTTGAAAAATCAACAGCCCCAGGGCTGGGTAAATTTTGTTTCCGCTGGATTTAACCAGGGCAGATAAAAATGAGCCCAATAGTGGTATTGGTGATAAAATAGGTGCAGAACCAGAAGTTTTCATGGCGGTTTTTATCTCTCCAGGGTCACGCCTTGGGGTGGGCTTGGTCATAAATTTCCATGATCTTGTCGATATCCAGATGGGTATATTTTTGAGTGGTGGAAAGACTGCTGTGACCCAGCATTTCTTGAATGGCCCGCAGGCTGGCGCCTCCTTCCAGCATGTGGGTGGCAAAGGAGTGGCGCAAAGTATGGGGACTGATATTTTTATAAATATCAGTTTGCTGTTTGATCTTTTTCACCGTCAAAGAGATGCCCCGCACCGACAATCGTCCACCCTGGTAGTTGATAAAAAGCGGGTTGGCCGTGGTTTTGCTGTTGCTGTCCGGTTTGGTTTTTAGCATGGCGGGATTTGGTCTTTGGGCCAGGTATTGCTCCAGGGCGAAGATAGATCTCTTGCCCATAGGTACTATTCGTTCTTTTCTCCCCTTTCCCATCACCCGGCAGAGGGCTCCGTGAAGGTCAACATGTTTCAGGTCCAGGGCTGCCAGTTCGCTTACCCTCAGCCCGCTACCGTAAAAGAGTTCCAGGATAGCCCAGTCTCTCAGGTCGCGCCAATTTTTTTTGTCCCAGTTGTCCAGGAGTTGGAACACTTCGTCCACCGAAAGAAAAAGCGGCAGTTTTTGTGGTAATTTTGGGGTAAAGAGAAACTCCGCAGGATTAACTTTCAGGCGGCCCCGACTTTGAAGAAAATGAAAGAAGCCTTTTAGAGTGGCTATTTTGCGGGCAATAGAAGCCGGGCAGTTTATCTTGTGCAACTCCATCAAAAAATCGGTCAAAATAGCCAACTCAACCGTTTTCAGGTCGATATTTTTGTCGGTTAAAAAGGTATTGAACTGCCGAAGATCAGTGCCATAACCTTTAATGGTATTAGGAGAATAGTTACGGGTGTTGCGCAAATACTCCAGGTATTGTTCTATCTGCCGGCAGATCATATGGTCTGGTTCGGGGTTATCTGAGCAAATCTTCATGGGCTCGCACCACGGTCATGGCGGCAATATTAACTATCTCCTGGATGTCATCACCCTTTTGTAGCACATTCACCGGTTTGCGCATACCCATCAGGATTGGTCCGATAGCATCGGCTCCGCCCAACCGGTTGAGCAGTTTATAGGCGATGTTGCCCGACTGTAAATCTGGAAAAACCATAATATTGGCTGGTTTTTTGATTTTACAGAAGTTGTATTGGTCGTGCAGAATATTCTCAACCACAGCTGTGTCCGCCTGCATCTCGCCATCGATAGATAGGTCGGGTCTCTTTTTCCGCACCAGAGAAACCGCTTTGGCTACTTTTTGAGAAAGAGGATGCTGGACAGAACCAAAATTGGAGAAGGAGAGCATGGCAATATTGGGTTCGATGTCAAAGCTTTTGGCCATCTCTGCGGTGTTAATGGCGATCTCCGCCAAATCTTCGGCTGTGGGCTCGATAATCATGGTGGTATCGGCAAAAAAGATGATACGGTTTTTGATACCCATAATATAGACCCCGTTCACTTTGTGAACCTGGGGGCTTTTACCCACAATTTCCATGGCGGGCCGCACGGTTTCCGGATAGGACATGGTCAGCCCGGATACCAATCCATCGGCATCGCCCATATGAACCATCATCAGCCCGAAGTAATTGGTCAGGCGGCAGAGCCCCCTGGCCTGGGCAAAGTTGAGCCCTTTGCGCTGGCGCATTTTGTATAATTGCTCGGCATATTCATCCTGCTTGGTTGATTTAGTGATATTTATCACCTGTATCTGATCCAAATCAAGATTCAGTTCCGCCATCTTGCGGCGCACGTTTTCTTCCGGTCCCGAGGTGAGCAGGATGGGATCACAGATATTTTCATCCACCAGATACTGCACTGCGCGGAGGATATTTTCGTTGGCGCCTTCGGGGAATACTATCCGTTTGGAATGGCGTTTGGCCTTGTTGAAGATAACTCTCATAATATCTTTTCTGGGGCTGATCCGTTCTTCCAGCATCACCTTGTATTCCTCCAGATTGATCTCTTTTTTGGCCACTCCGGATTTCATGGCTGCTTCGGCCACGGCGGCGGCTTCCCAGATTAGTACCCGGTGGTCAAAGGGTTTGGGGATGATATAGTCGGGACCAAAGGAGAATCGCTGATCTCCGTAGGCTTTACACACCGAAGCCGGCACATCTTTTTTGGCCAATTCGGCCAGGGAGCGGGCAGCGGCAATTTTCATCTCTTCGTTGATTTCGGTGGCTCTTACATCCAGGGCGCCTCTGAAAATAAAAGGAAAACCCAGCACATTGTTTACCTGGTTGGGATAGTCGGAGCGGCCAGTGGCCATGATAATATCATCCCGGGCCTCTTTGGCTTCCGGGTAGGTAATTTCCGGATCAGGATTGGCCATGGCAAAGACTATGGGGCGGTCGTTCATGGAGCGGATCATATCTTTGTTAACCATCCCCTTGACCGAACAGCCTAGAAAGAGATCAGCCCCTTTCATGGCGTCTACAATAGTGCGGCATTCGGTTTCTGCGGCATATTCTTCTTTGAACTTGTTCATCCCCTCTTTACGCCCCTTGTAGATTACTCCTTTGGAGTCCACCATCAGAATATTCTCTCTTTTTACTCCCAGGCTGACATAGAGGTTAGTGCAGGCTATGGCCGAGGCTCCGGCTCCTGAAACTACCATCTTGATATCGCCAAATTTTCTGTTGGTTAACTCTACCGCATTTATTAGAGCGGCGGAGGAGATGATAGCGGTTCCATGCTGGTCATCATGAAACACCGGAATATTCATGGTTTTTTTCAACTGCTCTTCAATGTAAAAACACTCTGGAGCCTTAATGTCCTCCAGGTTGATGCCGCCAAAGGTGGGTTCGAGTAGTTGAACCGTGCGGATCAATTCATCCTGGTCCATGGTGTCGAGTTCAATATCAAAGACATCAATATCAGCGAAGCGTTTGAACAGAATACCTTTTCCTTCCATAACCGGTTTCCCTGCCATGGCGCCGATGTTTCCCAGTCCCAAAACTGCTGTGCCGTTGGAGATAACCGCCACCAGGTTGCCTTTGGCAGTGTATGAGTAAGCCTTTTCCGGATCTTTTTGGATCTCCAGGCAGGGCACCGCCACACCAGGGGTATAAGCCAGGGATAGATCTTTTGAAGTTAGGCAGGGTTTGGTGGAAATGACTTCGATTTTTCCTTTACGGCCTCTGGAATGATATTCTAATGCTTCTTCTTTTCTCATAATAAAAACCCTCAATTTTATGAAATATTTTTGTTAATAAAAATTGTTATGCAAAATAAGACTAAAATAGCAATTTAATTCCCAGAATATCTTTTGTCAAGTAAACTTGAAAGCCTTTAAGCGTTTAAAAATAAGCACTTTATAAAATGAAGACAATCTGTTAATATTTTTTATTTCATCGGTAGTTGTCAATGAAACTGGTTATTCAGCGGGTTAAATGGGCCAGAGTGAAGGTGGACGGAAACGTTGTAGGAAAAATAGGCCGGGGTATGCTGGTTCTATTTGGGGCGGAAAAGGGAGATGTCCAAAAAGAACTTGAGTGGGCGGCCAGAAAAGTTGCTAATCTACGGATTTTTGAAGATGAGAACAACAAGATGAACCTGTCGGTTAAAGATATTGGCGGCTCTCTTTTGGTGGTCAGCCAGTTTACATTAGCCTCAGATTGCCGTAAAGGTAACCGTCCCTCCTTTGATGCAGCCATGGAACCCGGGGCTGCTGAAAAAATGTATGAGCGGTTTATCGGCAGAATTAGAGAGATGGGCCTGGATTGTCAGCAGGGTGTTTTTGGGGCCATGATGGAAGTGGAACTGCTGAACTGGGGGCCAGTAACTTTTGCTATCGAACCAAAGTCATAACATATATATGGGAGCAAATAAAAATGAGTGATAATGAAAAATGCCTTTTTTGCAAAATTGTACACGGAGAAATTCCAGCGGAAATAATTTACCAGGACCAGGATGTACTGGTATTTTCAGATATCAATCCCCAGGCACCGGTACATATTTTAGTGATACCCAAAAAACATATATCCACTTTGAATGATATTGAAGAAGAAGATTTGGCCCTGGTGGGAAAAATGATCAAGACCGCAGCGGATATGGCCAAAAAATACAATATCGCCGAACCGGGATATAGAACAGTATTCAACTGCAATGCCGGAGCCGGGCAAACTGTTTTTCATATTCACCTTCACCTGCTGGGTGGAAGGGCGATGAACTGGCCTCCGGGTTAAATGGTTGTCGGACGACAACTAAAGAGTTTTATTTTTTTGCTTGAAAAATATAACCATTTCCTTATATTATATGTCGATAAATTTACTACCTAAAATAAGTGTGAAAACCTGAACCGTTTTATACCTCTTTTATGGAGACCGTATGAAAAAATTAACCCTGTTGGTATGTTTGTTGTTTCTTGCCCAATTAGTCTTGTTATCGTGTGCCAAGAAAGTTGATTCCACCAAGAAATTAACCTCTAAACAAGAGAAAAATGAGAAACCGGCCCTGCTTTTCGCCCAGGGTATGGGGCATGTTAAAAAATATGAATGGAACAAAGCGGTGAATGCCTTTAAAACCATCATCTCCCTAAAAAGAAATGCATCATCTGCCTATTTCAATCTGGGTTATTGCCATGAGCAGTTAGGAAATTACCAGGCGGCTATTGGAGCATACAAACAAGCCCTGAAATACGATCCAAATAACCTGAGTATCGTATTGAATCTTGGCAACACCATGGCCAGCAAGGGAAATTTTGTTCAGGGGAAATCGCTCTATCAAAAATATCTAAAAAAAGATGCTTATAACGTAAAGATATTGAACAATCTGGCCAGCCTTTACCTAAAAGAGAAAAGGTTTGATGCAGCCATTAACACAGTGCAAAAACTTCTCTCCCGGCATCCGCAAAACGTGGAAGCCTATATGGTAATGTTCAATATTTATTTTATTCAGGATAAATTAAATCTGGCTCAGACGATTCTGGAAAATGCCAAAAAATTAAAGAAAATCACCAAAGGTATTGAAGCGGATATCGAAAATAACCTTGGTATGATTTACATGAAAAGAGGCAAGCGGGAATTGGCCTGGAAACATTTTCACAAAGCGATTGAGATAAATTCTAATCACTATCGGGCCAATTTTAATATTGGTGCCATTTCTATCAAATACCGGGATTATAAATCTGCATCAAAGTATTTTTCCATTGCTATAAAACGCAGGCCTGGTGATGCCCTGGCCAGGTTGTCATACGGATTTGCTCTTCAGGGTGAAGCCAGAGGAAAAGAAGCCGCCCGTCAATTTAATATAGTGATGAATCTAAAGTCTGACTCCAAAGATAAAATTTATGCCGAAGCCCTCTATTCGTTGGCTCAGGTAACGCGCTTTCTACTTAATAAGCGGGAAGATGCGATCAAGTTATATACTAATTATTTGCAACTTCGAATGGCATCGAAAAAGGATATGGCCAAACAGGCTTTGGTGGATATATCGGCTCAAAAACAAGATGAAGTTCGTCAGCAGAAGATGGAAAAAGAGGCTAAAGCCCAGGAATCCATTGCTGTTGAACAGAGTAAAAAGGCTAAAGAGGTGCTGGCTATTGTACTGGCTGCCAAAACCGTGGGAGATACCGAGAGGGCTCTGGTAGAGTTGAAAAAATATGTGGATATATGTATTGACGCCACCAACAAGGCTGGTTCAGATGCCTCGTACAAGGCCGCCGAAGTAGCGGAGAAGGCCCTTAACGAAGGCCGCATGGACTTGCAGACCAAACAGACTTTGAGTAAATTTGAAGAAGCCAAGATTGCCCTCAAGGCGGCTCAGGATGCAGATTCTTACCAGGATGCAGTGACTGCTGCTAAAGATGTAAAAAAGTTGGCTTCCGAAGTGGGGCAGATGGCAGAGATGGCTCCTACCGAAAAATCGATGGCTGCTGCCAAAGAGGCTGTAAATTTTATATCAGCGGCTGATTTAGCGGTAAAAGATAGCAAACGGGCGGAGAAACAACGGGCTGTGGAGACCAAAAAGGCCCTCAAGGCGTCTAAAATAATAAAAAAATTAGCCAAAGCCATAAATCGGACCAAAATTTTGGCCAAGGCCGAGAAAATATTGGCCGGAGCTGAAGAGCAATTGAAAATAGTTGAAGGAGTGGTAAAAGATGTGAGGGGAGAGAAGGCTAAGACCGCTTTAGCCAATAGCAAGGAATCGTTGGAATCCATGAAAAAACGGATGACGGTAATAAAATTAGCCAATGCAGAGAGAGAGATCAAAAAGAGTTTGAAACAGGCGGGCAAAAAAAGCAGAGCTGTTTCCAGAGCCAAGAAAACCGAAGATGCTGAGAAATTGGCCAAAGAGGTGGAAAGTATTGCCGCCCAGGTTACTGAACTGTTAGCCGGGGTATCGCCGGAGCAGGTTCAGGAATACAGCGAAAAAATCCAGAAGGTGGTGGACAGGAGTAAAAGCAACCTGGAAAATTACAAATCTGCCAAGACCGAAAAAGAGGCGAAAAAGATTTTAAGGAAGATGAAAAAAATATTGCGTAGACAAGCCAGGTTAAGATCCTCTCAAGAATCGGAAAAAAAGGTAGAGGAGATGGAGCAAAAAGTTGAAGAATTGAAAAAAATTGTCCAGTCTTTGACCTCTGAGAAAGGTGCACAATACCAGGATGATGGCAAAAAATTGCTGGCAGAATCACAGCAGGCTCTAGAAAAATTAAAAGTTAAAAATGCCTCCAAAGAGATTAGAAAATTGATCAGAGAGGCTAAGAAAGAGAGTAAACTCATCAGCCGGGTCAAAACTCTTGATCAGGCTGAGGAACACAGTAAAAATGTTGAGGAAGCATTGGCCAAAATAACCAGCCTGGCCGGAAGACTCCCCCCCGATAAATTGGAGAAAGTGGCCAGCAAGGCCCAGGTCATTGGCGACAAGAGTAAAGAGAGACTGAACACAGTGCGGGCGGACAAATTGCTTGAAGCCATGGAAGAGAAATTAGCCATGGCCAAGAAATACGCTGACACTGCTATCTCGTTTAATAAGTTGGCTTCCTCGGGTAGCAACCAGGAGATGGTGACTAACTCCGCCAAGATGGCCCGAGAAAATGCTGACCAAGTAGAAAAATACACCAGTGAAGTTAAAAAAATGGCATCTGAAAGCGGTGCTGATGAAGCAAAAAATATGGCGGAACGGGCCAAGGAACTGGTAGAGTCTGCCCGAGAGGCGGCTATGAATGCCAAAGCGGCTTTGCAGAAACTCACCGGGGCTGCCACCGAAGAAAAGAAACCAGAGGCCGTAGAAGCAACTCCCAAAAATTCTCCAGAAGCACAAACCGAAAGCCAGGGCGAAGAGCAAACACCGGAAATCGGAGGAGAATTGGGGGTAGATGCCGTACCCTCTGAAGGATAGTTGGTCTTTTTTTTGACACCCCCTATATGTCGTGATATTTTTACAAGATATCTGAAAAAAATTTAGGGGGAGGAAAAAAATGCAACTATTTGACCAGTTTGATTGTGAGCAACTTTTTAACCAAAATAAAGAACTAGTTTTAGAAATCATCGAAGAGGTGATGCTTGAACATGGTGTCGCCTGCACCTGCCGTGACTGCCGAATGGATGTAGCGGCAATCACCCTGAACAAAATTCCAGCAAAATATATTGTTTCAGACAGTCATGCCAACGACTATCTCGATTTTGAAGTAGATGTCAACAAGGACAAAGTAGTATCTATTATTAAGGATGCTATTGATGTAGTGTTAAGCAACCCCCACCACGTAAACTAACTAGAATGCGGATGCATCTCCACCAGCGTTGTTGCTGGCTCAAAAATTGTCCTCGACGTATTATTCATACGACTGCGGTAATTTTTGAGCCAGCGCCTAGCTGGTGAAGCGCCTCCACATTCTAGTATGTCATTTGAAAATACGGATGCATCTCGGCTAACTGACGCTGAAAGTGATCCCTTTAGGGATGTTGCCGGAGGCAAAATTGTTACCTCGTGACGAATTAACCAGGTTAATCGTCGGGCGGCTTATTTAACTAATAGGGGATGACCTTTCCCACGGGGATGATGTATTATTTACCTTGGATTCCGAACAAATCAATAGGCATTAACTGATGGTGATTACGGGGTTTTTGGTTTGGTCTTCGAATTTTATTTTATTTTCTCGGGCTAGCCAACCTATGGCCATGTCGAACATTTGTTTGTCGGTAATAGCTATCTCTTTTTTTATTTTGTTGGCTTTGGCGGCTCCGTTGCTCTCCAGGTAGCGCCAAATTATTCCCGCCAAATTACCTATCTGTTCAGTTCTCATTACAAAATTTCCTTCAGTTACATTTTTAATTTGTTGATCAGACCGCGGTTAGCCCACCAGTAATCTATGCCGGAAATGCCAGTAGTAATAGATGCGGTACCTACTATACAGAACACGGTTTTTTTCATCATTTCCAGGTCGCTTATAATTCCAAATTGGAAAAGGTATAACAGAAACAAACAGGTCCCAATGGCAATAGCCTGCAGTATGGCTTTTAGCTTTCCTGAAAAGCGGGCGGAAATTACATTCTTATGGCTTATGCCAATAATTCGAACCATAAAATTCCCGGCATCCCGGTAAAAAAAGATCAGGATAAAAATGCCGGCAGCCTTTTCGGCAAAATAGCCCCAATCCACGGGTATCATTAGCCCTGAGGCGTAAATGGTAAAGAAAACCGTAAAACGGGAAATAGAGTCGGCAAAAGGGTCCATCAGTTTACCAAAATCGGTGATCTGTTTGTTCCGTCTGGCCAGGTAACCATCCAGCAAGTCGGTTAACTCCAGGCAGGCAAAGATTAAGGTGGAGATAACCAGAGGGAGAAAGGCTCCCTGTTTACTGGTATAGAAAGAGAAGTAAAATGCAGGCGTCAAGATTAGTCTCGACATGGTTATTTTATTGGGTAAGTTCATCTATATTGATATTCTCATAACCGATACGGTGTAGCTCTTTTGGTGCTTATAACGTCCCTTTAGGGGCAGCAGAAGGGGATTTCTGGACGCCGCTATCCAAGCTCGACTCCCATGATTGTTGCAGGTGATAGGTTATACCCTATTTGACCAAAAACATCAACATATAAAACTTGTAGTTGAGGATAAAATAATATATAAATTAGTAATTTAGAGTTCTAAGGATCTATTCTTATGGAAATATACAAAAGATTTTTATTTCTGCTGGTAATGTTGGGGTGCCTGTTAATTCCGCTATCAGTACCGGGAGCGGAAGATATAGCCAATGGAACTGATGTGGCCTGGGATAGCCTGGAAAAAGGAAAGAGGTTTTTTCAACGGGGTCAGTATAAAGAAGCGGAAACTGTTTTACTGGAAACTATTATTAACCATCCCAATTTTCAGGGGATTGTTGAGAGCCGCAGATTATTGACCAGACTCTACTTTCAGGATAAAGACTATGAAAAAGCCCTGGTTCATGTCAGCCAAATTCCCCGGGAAGTGGTGGTTAACAACCAGGAGTTGTTGGAGATAACCATCTCCTCTTCTCTGGAAAGCGGACATTACTATCATATTATCAATCTGGCTGGAGACATGGTGCGACTTTTGCCAGAGGAAAAGCAACGGCGTAAGCAGGTATTAAACCGGCTGATAGATATTATCCATTCACAGATACCTATTGTGGTTTTGCATCGCTATTACGAAGACCACCAGCAAGAAACCGCATTTCCCATGGGAATAATTCATTTAAAATTAGCCAAATATCAGTGCCATATCGGTGATCAGGCTAAATGCACAGAACAGTTGGACTCTTTTAAAGAGAAGTTTTCCGGCCATCCCTTCACCGGGTTAGCAACCGAGTTGCTGGATCAATATGGAAAATCAGCCAAAATTTCAACCGGGCTGGTAGGGGTAATTCTCCCTCTTAGCGGTCGGTTCAAACCTTATGGCAAGAAAGTGTTGCGGGGTATCCAACTGGCTTTGAAGAGCCACAGCCAGAAGGCTAAAGATAGCAAGAAAAAAGAAAAGGATGGCGGAGATTCGGTTAGGTTGTTGATAGAGGACAATCAGGGCGATGAGCAGTTGACTGTCAAATTGGTGCGTTCATTGGTAAAGGAGAAGGGGGTGCAAATGATAATTGGTCCTTTGTTGTATCCCAATTCCCGGCGAGCGGCGCTTTTGGCCCAGGAGTTGAAAACTCCTTTGATATCTTTTAGCCGGGGCGAAGATGTGGCTCAAATGGGAACTTATATTTTTCGTAACAATTTGACTAATAAAGAACAGGGAAGATTTATGGCCAGGTATGCTATGGGCCCATTGAAGATGAAAAAAATGGCTATCATGTTCCCTAATCATCCTTATGGGGTGGAGGTTATGAACGCCTTTTGGAGTCAGGTTGTTCAAAAAGGGGGAGAGATCACCGCTGTGGAAGGTTACGCAGATGGGGAAACCACTTTTTACACCTCCAGCCAAAAGTTGGTGGGTAAATATTTTAAAGAGGTGCGCAGAAATTACCTTGATAAAGTGGCTGAGTGCAAGAAGATTGAAGGCGGGTATCGGCGTCGAAAATGCCGGGAGCAAGCGGCGAAACAGATAGAACCTCAAATAGATTTTGAAGCCGTTTTTATCCCCGATTCCTATCGCCAGGTAGCATCCATAGCGCCCTCTTTGGTAGCCAGGGGGGTAGAGGTGTCTAACTGTCTTAAAGAGAATAGAATGGTTAAACGGCGTTACGATGACAAAGAGGTGCAGGGTGTGTGTTTGCTGGGAGTAAGCCTTTGGAATTTTGAAAAAATACTGGAACGGGGTGAAAAATATGTGCGGGGTGCGGTTTTTTGTGATGCTTTTTTCAAAAACAGCCCAAGGAAGGAAGTTAAGGAGTTTGTAAGCCGTTTTCAGGAAGAATATCACCTGGAACCGGGTTTACTGGAGGCCCTGGCTTTTGATACTATGAATTTGTCCAGAAAGTTGCTGAATAGAAAAGATATTGATCGGGAGGAGTTGCGCCAGAAGTTGTCCAAAGTTGAGAATTTTCCCGGAGTAACTGGCCTGTTATCAGTGGACAGTCAGGGTAACTTTAACCGGGAGTTATATCTGTTGACTATTTCTCGACATGGAATCGAGGAGATAGTAGAAAAAGAGGCAGAAAAAGGATCGGATTTAGAAAAAAAATAGGGTAAGCCGAGAATTTTTCTTGGAGCCAAAATGTTAGGAACAAAAGATTATGGCAAGCACAGAAGAAGATTATATCATCAGGGATGAAAATGGAGAAGAGTATAAATTTTCCGGAGTATTGCCGCTGATCCCCATCCGGGAGTTGGTGGTTTTTCCCTATATGATTGTTCCTCTCTATATCAATCGAACCATCTCTATGATGGCTGTGGATGAGGCTTTGAGCGGTAATAATCTCCTGCTGCTGACCACCCAGAAATTGATGCGGGTGGAAAGACCAAAACCCAGAGACTTATACCTTACCGGCGCAATAGGTTCTATTATTAGGATCAATAAGGTTTCTTCCGGCGGATTCAAGTTACTGCTCCGGGGATTGGTGCGGGCTCAGGTGGAAGAATTTATCCAGGAGTTTCCACATTACCGGGTAAAGGTGAACCCGCTTAGAGAGTTACCCTTGAGCCAGATTTCTTCAGAAACATTATCTCTTTTACAGGAGGTCAAAGATAATTTACTGAAAATGGCCCACCGGGCCAAGACGGTTTCCAGTGAAGTGTTGGCTATTACCGAAAGCATTGAGGATCCAGGCCGGCTGGCGGATTTGGTGGCTAGCAATATAGGACTGCCCCTGGAAGATACCCAGGAGGTACTGGAGATACTAGATCCCGTAAAACGTCTACGCCATGTAAATGAGGAGTTGTTCAATGAGTTGCAGGTGCAGGAGTTACAGGCCAAAATTAGCGGTAATGTTAAAAATGATATAAAGCAGCATGCAGGAGAGATTTGCCGAATTCACCAACTGTCTGGCGGTAAGGATAACCGGGCAAAGTTTCCCGATGAAAAAGCGGATGAATTGCAAGAGTTAAGGGATAAATTAGACCAGGCCTGTTTGCCAGATTATGCTGAGGAAGAGGCTGACAAATTGTTGAAAAGACTTGGTTACATGCAACTTGAATCAGCCGAAGCCTCTACCATCAGGACTTATCTGGAGTGGCTGAGCGAACTCCCATGGTCGATTTCCACTGACGATACTATAGATTTGGACCGGGCCCAACGGGTTCTTGATCAAGACCATTATGATCTGAACATAGTTAAAGAGAGAATTTTGGAATATCTTAGTGTACGAAAATTAAAAGCAGACAAAAGGGGGCCGATTATCTGTTTTGCCGGACCACCGGGAGTTGGTAAAACTTCGCTGGGCCGTTCTATCGCCAGAGCGATGGAGCGCAAGTTCATCCGCATATCTCTGGGTGGGATCAGAGATGAAGCGGAAATAAGGGGACACCGGCGAACCTATGTGGGGGCCATGCCGGGCCGGATAATCCAGGGGATCAAAATGGCTGTCTCCAACAATCCGGTGTTTATGTTAGATGAAGTGGACAAGTTGGGCGCTGATTTTCGTGGAGATCCATCTTCTGCCTTGTTGGAAGTGTTGGATCCGGAGCAGAATTTTAGTTTTAGGGACAACTACCTGAATTTACCTTTTGACTTGACTAAGGTGATGTTTATTGCTACCGCTAACCTCACTGATTTGATCCCGGCTGCCTTGCGGGACCGGATGGAGGTTATTCAACTGTCAGGTTACACGGAAGAGGAGAAGGTCAAGATTGCCCACCAGTATTTGATTCCCAAGCAGCGGCCGGAAAATGGTCTTAATGAAGAGATGATCCGGTTTTCCGATTCAGCTATCGCCAAAATTGTGGCTCTTTATACCAGAGAGGCCGGATTGCGGGAATTGGAACGAAAAATTGCCGCTATCTGCCGCAAGGTGGCCCGAAAAGTGGCTCAGGGAAAGAAAAAGATATCCAATGTTACCACCCAGAGCCTGATTCGGTACCTGGGCCCGCCCCGCTATTTGCCTGAGGAGGAGATGCAGGAAGATATGGTGGGCACTGCCAATGGATTGGCCTGGACCCAGAGTGGCGGCGAGATTTTGCAGGTTGAGGCTACCGCTATGAAGGGTAAGGGACAGTTGCTTATCACTGGCCAGGTGGGAGATGTGATGCGAGAGTCGGCTCAGGCGGCCATGAGTTTTACCCGTACCAGGTTAGAGAGTAATAATGAGATGGATGCCGATTTTTTTAGCAAATACGATATCCACATCCACATTCCTGCCGGAGCCACTCCCAAAGATGGTCCATCGGCTGGCGTTAGCATGGTGGTGGCCTTGATATCTTTGGTCACCCGCATTCCGGTTAGAAAAGATGTTGCCATGACCGGTGAGATCACCCTGCGGGGAAGGATTTTGCCCATCGGCGGGCTAAAGGAAAAAATATTAGCCGCTGTAAGGGCCAAATTGAATAAAGTGATTATTCCCCATGCCAACAGCAAGGATTTGATCGATATTCCGCTACGGCTCCGGAAAAAAATTGAGATATTTCCGGTAAGTAAAGTAGAGGTAGCCATCCAACACGCTCTAGTTAATATGGAGATTTAAAGTCATGCAAAATAATTATCAATCAGATCAAAATCAAAATTGGCGCCGGGAAAAAAGGAGATCGATACGGCTGAATTTGACCAATGAGGTTTCCGAACGTTTAAAATCCGGGCATCCCTGGGTTTATCAAAAAGGAATCATTGGGTATGAAAAAAGAGAGTTGTCTGCCGGTCAGCAGGTGGACCTATACGACCCTTCGGGAAAATTTGTGGCCCGGGGACTGTATGACCCAGAATCTCCCATTGCGGTGAGAACATTTACCCGTTCCTACCAAGAGAATATGGATTTATCCTTTTGCCTGGCCTCTCTGAAAAGGAGTTATGCTCTCCGACAGCGTTGTCTTGACCTGGAAAAAAATACCGCCTTTCGTTTGGTGAACGGTGAAAATGATCATTTACCCGGGCTGGTAATCGATATATACGGAGATTTTGCGGTATTGCTTCTCTATACTTCGGCCTTGCGGCCCTTTCGTAAGATATTTTGTCAGGCTCTGAAGGAACTATTCCCCAACCTTAGAGGGGTGGTGGAAAAGAGTGTTGTCCTGCGGTCAGCCCAACCGCCTACCGCTGTCCGTGGTGGTGTTAGTACCGGGACTCTGGCTTTGCAGGATGAACCTGGCGGCAAGGTGGTGTGGGGAGAAAAACCAGATGAAGAGTTGGTGGTGCTGGAAAACGGTATCAAGTTTTACGTCAATGTGAAGCAAGGACAAAAAACCGGTCTCTATCTGGACCATCGTGATAACCGGCTGATTATGCAAAAATATTGTTCTCAGCAAAAGGTACTGAATTGTTTTTCCTATACCGGCGCTTTTTCGTTATACGCTGCTTTAGGCGGGGCAAAGCAAACAGTTAGTCTGGATCTTTCCCGCCAGGCCAACGATTGGGCGGCCAAGAATTTTAGCCTCAATGGACTAAATTCCAAGGAGCATAAATTTATCACCGGCGATGTGTTTGAATATTTGCGCATCTTATTCAAGCAAAACCAGCAATACGATCTGATTATTCTCGATCCTCCCCCCTATGCCACCAGTAAAAAGAATGTTTTCAATGCTATTCGGGGCTACAAGGATCTCAATTGTCAGTCTTTGCGCATTTTAAAACCGGGAGGTATTTTGGTTTCCGCCTCCTGTTCTTCCCAGGTGACTTTTGATATGTTTGCCAAGAGCCTGCACGATGCCGCTGTTATGGCTAGAAGGCAGATGCAGATTATAGAGATGTCCAGTCAAGCAACTGATCATCCAGTGGATATCCATTTTCCCGAAGGACGATACCTAAAGTTTTTTATAAGTTATGTCCACTAGATATTTACAACTTCCCAGTCAACTAGTGAAGGTGGGAGAAAAAGAGAAAGGGTGGCGGCTGGATAAGTTTATGCAACATTTATGCCCCCATTTCAGCCGTAATTCCATAAATTACTATCTGCGGCAGGGCGCTATTAGGCTCAATAATCGCCTGGCCCGCAAGGGGATGAGGTTAAAGCCTGGTGATGAGGTCGACTTGCCCCTGGTGGACCAGGAGTTATCAGCCAATTTTAATATTCCTGTCAAAGTGGTGTTGGAGGATGAGCATCTTTTAGTAATTGATAAGCCGGCCAATATCCCCTGCCATCCCATTTATCCTCACCAGCGGAACACGGTAGTCAATGGGCTGAAAGCACTATATCCTCAGTTGGCATCCATTGGGAACCAGCCTCTCTGTCCGGCTTTGGTGCACCGGCTGGACAACTGCACCTCTGGGCTGTTAATGGCGGCAAAAACCGAGGTGGCCCATAGTCATTTGCGAGATATGTTCAGCAACAACCAGATAGAAAAGGAATACTTGACTCTGGCCCGGGGATTGGTAAAAGAGGAGGACGAAGGAGAGTTGGAAACTTTTCTGGGACCGGCGCCCCGTAAGCGGGAACAGGTTATCTCTTACCGGGACCGGCTTCCTTCCCAAAGGGGATTTCGTTTGGCCAGAACTTTTTTTCACATAAAACAACTATATAGGGCCTATACTCTTTTGCAGGTAAAATTGGCTACTGGCTGCCGTCACCAGATCAGGGTGCACCTGGCCCAGGAGTTGGGCACGCCGGTGGTGGGTGACCCTCTATACGATCCAGAAGTGGGTAAAGAGAAATTGGATCGCATATTTTTGCATGCCCATAGTCTGAGATTTCAGCATCCAAATTCGGGTCAACCGGTGGAAATCAAGTCCTCTTTACCCGCTCAATTACAGACTTTTTTGGAGACGTTGACTCCCATATAGGCCATTTGAACAGGGTTGTTGATTATCCTAAAAACCTATGTTAATATGATAAAGTTTATTTTTATCTTAGAAATTGAGAGTACAGGTGGCTAAGAGTAACATACCTATCTATATTGTTCATACAGACTTTTCCGGCCAGAATTTGTCTACGGTTAAATGTGTTTCCTCCCAGTTCGATTTTTGCATTACCGCTTATTCTAAAGACCGGGTATTCTCCAATATTGGTGCATTAAACTTTGATCTGTTTGTTTTTCATATCAATGAGTGGAACGAATACGATTATTTTTTTATAAAAAATTTGCGGGATCTGTACCCAAACTTACTGACAATTCTCTCCTATCAAAATTTAGAAAAAAAGGAGATTGTTCGCTTTGTAAACCTGGGCATAAATGGGGTGATAAAATACCCATATTCTGAGGTTAATATCCGAAACATCCTGGAAGACCAGGCTGCCAGGGTGGTGGAGATGCGCCAAACCAGGGAACTAATAAATGCAAACCAAATTCTGATTCGTTTCAAATTGCTCAATTGTCCCGAGTTAATAACTGATTGCGCCAATTATATCAAGCATTTGGCTAAGTCAATGAATCTTTATAGGGGTAATAATTTAGGCAATTTTTTTGTTACTGTTCATGAGGGGTTGGCCAACGCCTATGAACATGGCAACCATAAAGACCCACACAAGTTTATTTTGTTTGACGTCAAGATAGAAAATGATCAAATTGAATTGCAAATTACTGATGAAGGCCAGGGCTTTGATTTCAGGGGTGACCAGGTGGGAAAACTTCCTCAAGATATAAATCATCCCAGCGGCAGGGGTATTTATTTGATGAATTTGTTTATGGATAAGATCAAATTTTTCCACCGGGGGCGCCAATTAGTTGTGTCGAAAAAATTGGACGATTTGCCCATTGCCAGTGAAATGAAATCATAATAGGACTGTAATTGTTAATCTGTTAAGGAGAAGATATTGAATTTTACCACTAAAATAGAAGGCGGCATTGTCTATCTGGGGTTAAGCGGTGAATTTTCCATAGAGGGTTCTCTGGAGTTTAAGAAGATTAAAAAGGATCTTTTCAAGCGCCAGTTCAATAAAATTGTCTTAAATCTGGCGGAATTGGAGTTTATCAGTTCAGTGGGCATTAGAGAATTGCTTCAAATAAACAAGGAAACCCAGGATGATGGTGGGAAAATGATTATGGTCAGTATGCCTTACCTAATACAAAATATCATCGACAGCGCCGGCCTTATCTCTCTGTTCGAGATATGCGACAATGAAGAGGATGCAGCCTCTTTACTGTAAAGACCAACCATGAACAGACCAAAATATAGACATGACTTTACTCTGCAATATGTTTGCGAGTTACTTTACCAGGAAAACCTTTTAACCCAGGAACAGACCCAATTTATCCATAAACGCCAGACTGCCCTGGCAGCAGAGATTCGAGTCTCCCTGGCCAGGTCTGGCCAGGGACGAAAGAAAAGTTTTTACGAAGTCCATCCTCCCGAGATTATCGCCAATGCCCGTATCCCTTTACAAGGAAAAAATGAGCGTTACCTGGGAGAAGATCAGATTATGGAGGTAATAGCCAAAAGTTTGGACTTTCCTTATCAAAAATTGGACCCAGTCAAACTGGATGCTGAATTTTCCACCCATATTATCTCCAGGGCTTTTGCTTCCAGACACGCAATTCTCCCGTTGAAGGCCGAGGGAGAGGAGTTGCAGGTGGCTATGGCAAATCCATTTGATCTGGAAATTGTGGAGCATATGCAGCGAATTACCGGGCAGCAAATTAATCCAGTGCTTACCGCCAAGGCCGATATATTACGAATAATCAGTGATTTTTATGGATTTCGTTCCTCAATAAACGCCGCTGAACGTGATTTGAACGAAGATATGGACCTGGGTAATCTGGAGCAATTTGTAAAACTCAAACGGACAGATGAAATAGATGCCAGTGATAGCCACGTAGTAAACGCTGTGGAGTATCTTTTGCACTATGCCTTTGATCAGCGGGCTTCAGATATTCACATTGAGCCTAAGCGCCATTTCAGCCTGGTAAGGATTAGGGTAGACGGTATTTTACACCCTATATATAGTCTTCCCAGAATAGTTCACAAAGCGGTGGTCTCCCGGATCAAGACTCTTTCTCGACTTGATATAGCCGAAAAAAGAAGGCCCCAGGATGGCAGGATAAAAACCAGCCGGGAGGGGGAGGAGATAGAGTTGAGAGTTTCCACTGTGCCGGTGGCTTTTGGTGAAAAAGTGGTGATGCGCATTTTCAATCCAGATATTCTTTTGCAGGAGTTGCTGGATCTCGGTTTTTTTTCCTCTGAGTATTTCATTTATGAGAAATTTATTAGTAACCCATATGGTATGATATTGATAACCGGTCCAACCGGTTCTGGCAAAACTACCACCCTCTATTCCACCCTCAATACCTTGGCCACTGATGAGGTGAATATAGTCACCCTGGAAGATCCCATTGAGATGGTTTATCCCCAGTTGAACCAAATTGCCGTAGATACTAAAATCAACTTCACTTTTGCCAAAACTCTGCGTAGTGTATTACGGCAAGACCCTGACATTGTAATGGTTGGAGAGATCAGGGACGGTGAAACGGCTGAGTTGGCGGTGCAAGCGGCTCTCACCGGGCATCTGGTGCTAAGCACTTTGCATACCAACGATGCCTCTGGCGCTATCTCCAGGATGTTGGAGTTGGGAGTAAAACCTTATCTATTGGCTTCCTGCCTGATTGGAGTGATGGCTCAACGGTTGGTAAGAAAAATATGTTGTGAATGTGAGCAGGAGTTGCCTATATCGACCAGCCAATTACAGGCCTTGAAACTGGATCCCGGAAAAGTCGACCTTCAAAACCAAAAAATCAAAAAGGGAGTTGGGTGCGTTCATTGTCGGGGTACCGGTTATTATGGCCGTGATGGTGTTTTTGAAGTGTTGCCCATAAGCACCGAAATCAATGGTTTAATCAAGGGGAGGGCTAATACCGGCACTATTTTAGAGACAGCCAGACAGGAGGGGGTGCAGTCACTTCGTCAGAGAGCCCTGCAAAAGATGTTTAACGGTATAACCACCTGTGAAGAGGTGCTCAGGGTTACCAGAGCCGATTAATTACCGGATAAAAATTGAGATAAAAATTAATGCAACACTACTGAACTGGGAAGTCTTTTCCCCTTTTTAGGGTCAAAAAATTGTAACATCCGCGTAATAAATATTTTGTAGTAGTAACGAGTACAAATTTGGTAGGTTTTATCATCACCCAATTCATTTATAGCCGACAGAATATTGTATCGGGTAGATAATTGTCCCGCCTGGCGGCAATCATCATTGCTTTCTCTCAGTTTATTTGCCTCCACCATAACCAGTTCAGCCAAATTATGGTCAGAGTAGATTATTTCCAGCAGGATGCCAGGTTCGCCCTGAAAGGAGGTGAGTTTGTTAATCATTTCATGCTCCCGATGGGAGAGAAATTCAAAGTAACTTCTATCGGTAGAGATATCTCCCATTTTTCTTTGTAGAGAAAGATTGATAGATTCAAAAGATAGATTGGTTGATAACTGGTAATTGAACTCTCTCATTAAATGGACCTCCAGGTAAAGTGTGTTGTCAATGAGATAAGTTGCAAATTATATGCCAGTAGTATAGATAATAAATAGACTAAAATAAATTTATATTGGTGAAGATAGATAGTGGTGAAAAATCGCTATGTTGTGTAGGATAGATACTGACATCGCAGATAATACCATAGATTATTTTGTCTGGCCAAATAGGATGGCATAGGGCAAAAATTGCATTGCCTGGGAATATTATTCCGTGTTATATAGCAAATACTGAGATGTTCCTCTCTCATTGCCATTTGATGTCAAAGATTTTTTGCATAGCATTGTCCATCTGGACACCAGGATACTTTTAATGGAAAACTTTTCTAAGTTACCCGGACATCAGGAGCAGAAAGAGTATTTGCTGCGAATTATTAACCATCAAAGGATAGCTCACTCTTTTATTTTTAGTGGACCGGAAGGGGTGGGAAAAATAAACCTGGCCCGGGCTTTTGCCCTGGGCTTAAATTGTTTGGATTTTGACGGAGATGCCTGCGGGGTCTGCGCCAACTGCAACCATATATCCCGCGGTCTTTTCCCCGATTTGATGGAGATCTCTCCGCATAAAAATATGATTAAAATCGATCATATCCGGGATATCACGGTCAAATTGCTATCCAGACCTTACCAGGGCAAATACCGGGTGGTTATTATTAACCAGGCCGATTTGATGAATATTTATGCTGCCAATGCTCTGCTCAAAACTCTAGAGGAGCCAGTCCCAAACAATATTATTATTCTGATCTGCGCTAACTATCGCCGGCTTCCGGGTACAATAGTTTCCAGGTGTTGTCTGCTCCGCTTTAATTTTTTATTGCCAGAGCAATTGGAGAGTATTCTTGAGAAAAAATTTCCGGATAGGGATAGGGATAGGGATACCATCCAATTGGTTAGCAAAATAGCCAACGGCAGCATTAGAAGGGCGGAAAAATTGTTACAGGCAGAGGAGATGGAATTTCGCCAGGGAATATTGGAGTTTGCTTTGGATTTGATGAACTTAAAAGAGCCGCAAAGTATGGATAAACTATTTTCCTGGGTCGAAGCGGCAAAGTTTGACCAGCAGAAATTGGAGGAGATGCTCAATTATTTACGCCTGTTTATAAGAGATATTATCCTGGTTATTTCTACTGGCCAATTGGACAATATTATCAATTGTGATATAAAAGAAAAACTGGCTCGAATAGCGCCGGCGCTCGAGTTGAAGAATTTGCTCAATTTATACGCCAGGATAGAAGATATAGCGCCGTTTTTACGGCATAATTTGAACCGCCGGCTTTTAAGCGAAAATTTATTCATTCAGATCAGAAAGTTGACCGGCCCGGAAAAAGTAGGTCAACAAGTCAAGCCTGGCTAGGCAGACTAAAGATTATTAACGTTAGAGTAGAATAATGGAAAGCATTTTAGTTCATTTTTTAAAAACCAGAAAAGTAAAACGATTAAATTGTGCCAACTGTAAGACCCAAAAAGGAGACATGGTGGTTGGTGAAGGGGAGAAGGGACCTAATATCGCCAGAGTACTCAGTGATCCTATAGAAATAGAGGAGAAGAAGGATAAAAAAGAGAAATTGAGAAGGGTAATCCGGCATGTCAATGCAAACGATAGAAAAATCATGGAGCGGAACGAAAAGAAGGAGGAACGGGCTGCTCAGATTTGTAAACAATTGATCCAACAGCACAAATTACCCATGAAACTGGTCAGTGTTGAGTATATTCATGCTGGTAACAAAGTGGTTTTCTACTTTTTTTCCGAAGGCAGAGTCGATTTTCGGAATTTGGTAAAAGATTTGGCCCACGAACTGAAAATACGCATAGAGATGTGCCAAATAGGAGTCAGGGATGGGTGTAAAATGATTGGCGGTATCGGCAGTTGCGGGAAAACGTTGTGTTGCTGGACTTTTTTGGATAATTTTGCCCCAATTTCGATCAAAATGGCCAAGGATCAGAATATGGCTCTGACCCAACAGAGAATATCGGGAATATGTGGACGATTACTATGCTGTTTGAATTACGAAGAAAATGTTTACCGGGAATTTTTGAAAAAATTACCTAAAAGACACAAGAAAGTTAATACCCCTAAGGGTCTGGGCAAAGTGATAGATCTGGATACATTAAAACTAATGGTAAAGGTGCTAGTGGATGGTACTGTCCATGAGTTTGCCCACGACCAGGTGACTCCAGTCGGGGGAAAAGGCAATGGTGATAGAACGAGCCGGGAGCATAGGTCTTGTAAGTGTGATGGACCATGTGGAGATCAGCGTTCAGGCAAGGGTGATAGGCCCGGTAGAGGCAAACGGTCCGA
>CAZTWC010000024.1:18946-23653 GCA_964617105.1 uncultured Myxococcia bacterium | reverse complement strand
TTTTCGACCACCAGAGATCTCTACCACCGGCACTCCCCTGGCCACCACAGACTCCAGTTGTTTCTTGACCTTATTTTCTATTAAATCAGTAACCTGGACATCGCTGATGGGAAGAAGAAGGAGTAATTGCCTCACTTCCAGGTGGAAAATAATATGCATCACCTTTAATAACATACATGAAAACAGGGCATTGTGCCGCTCTTTTTGCCTGGAAGCCATTAGAAACAAATCCTGCACCTGGGTGGGATTCTTCACCCGAGGTGGGATCTCGCATTGCATCACCTCTTCCAAGTATTTGCAGGCATTTCTCTGCAATCTGAATATCCTGGCTATATCACGAGTGAAATCAGGTTCCAATTCCAATAATCGTAAAAAATTATCAACCTCTCTCTTATTGGAAAAATTTAGCCGGTGCCAATCAATTACCGAACCGCCTCTAAGAATCAAACGGATCATCTCCAACAGGTTAAGACCTGTAGAGGATAACAGATCATTATAACTGGAATTAACCGTCAAACTGGATATGGTTTTGTCTGGTCCGCTCATAACTAATTAAAATTTGAAGGGAAACTTGATTGGTATCGGCGGCCCGTTAAATTGGCGGAAATGCCACCTGGAAATAGCATTTATCAGGCATCGCCCCAGAGTTGTTTTCGCCAGGCTTTTATCTTCAGTGGTAACATTATCAACGCCGCCATGGGGCTGAATAAGCCAATACATAATAATAGTTCCGGAAAATGGACGAGTCGAACGTTTATTCAACTCGGTACATTTTTGGATGGTATAGAGATTTCCTTTTACAATCGATTTAATGTGATCATAATTCAATGATTTTGGAGTAACCACATTTTTCCTGGTTCCACGCTTGCGCCTGGTTTTTTTCGGTTTTTCCTCAATAATAATAATCTTTTTCTGCGGTTGCCCGGCTTTTTTATGGCGGTTGCTAACCTTGTCTGGCGCAGGTAACTTCTTGCTGCCGGTAACTTTCCTCTTCCTCTTTACTGGTTTCGGGAGAACAACCATTTTCTTCTTTTTTGCTTTCCAGACTTTGCTCTTTTCAGTAACCGGAGTCTCTGATTCTACCGCTGCGGCCCCCTTTATATCCTCCGTTTTTACTGCCTTTAAATCTTCTGGAGACTTTTTGTTGTCCGCCTGAGTTATTTTTTGACCCGATATATTCTGGTCATCCATTTGCTCATCCAGCAGGGAAGGCAGCAAGAAAACCCCAGTCGCCAAGATAATGGCAACAGCAATAACGGCTAATGATATCAATAGAGTGCGGGTGAAAGAAGAAGTTCTGGCCTCAGGCGGTTTGCCCGAATCGGCAGGACTAATCCTGGAGATAGAGGTTTTGATTTCAAAATCGGTTGTCCCTTTCATTTTTAATGGTAAGGGTTCTTCGCCACTCTTTTTTTCCAAAGTTTCCTCATCCTTAGTCAACTCATCAGCCAACAAAGAACCGATATCTGCTTCCAGCGTTTCCGGTTCCTGGTCTGCCGGTTTTTCCTCTTCTTCTTTTCCACTTAGTTCATCTCCCGATATCCCTTTTTCTGGCTGAAGGTCATCGGAATCTTCTTCGCCCGGTTCCAACAGGAAATTCAGTTCTTCCACCTCTTTAAATATTTGCCAATCATCAAAACCTGAACACCATACAAAAGATTGCTCGTCTAAATCCCCTTTTTGCAACATTTCTTCAATGGTATCAATGTTTACAGGTCCTACTTGCTCTTCACCAATAGCCACATGCCATTTCTCTTCCTGTCGATCTATTTCTGCGGATGTGGTCTGCTCTTTATCTTCAGTCCTATGGCCCGCCTGAATTTCCTTGACAGATTCAACAAATTTACTACCCATCTCCTCATCCAATTCCTGTTTGATTTTCTCAATGGTATCGGAACCGAAAAGCCGGGTAGAAGCCCTGTCAATGGCGGAGCGGGAAACACTTTTATTGTTGCTTAATTCTTGATCTTTTCCCTGGTCTTCTAATTCATTATCTATGGAGTCTATGGAAAACAGGTCCTCCGCAGGCTTCTGTTGCTCTGGATGTAAGGCAATGATATTATTGCATTTTTTGCAACGCACCTTGACTTCAGTTTTGCCGGTCAATTTAGCATCATCAATATTGTATTTGGCATTACATTTTTCACATTGAAATCGCATAGTTCACCTTTTAACAGTACTTCACCGAAGTAAATTCTCGGACAAAAATAAAATAGCACTTTATATTTTAGCAATCTATAAAAAATAGTGCAACAATTTATCATAGGGAAGATAAAAAATATTGCTAGATCCATATCATCTATGATATTTTATAGATATTAATCAATAATTAAAAATGTATTTCTATTTTCAACATGGTTCAATTTAATATACAACAACGGGAATTGATTTTAAAAATCGTTTATTACGGTCCCGCCCTGAGTGGAAAAACCACTAATCTGGAATCTATCCATAAGTTAATAGATATTAACAACCGGGGCAAATTGATTACCCTCAATACCAAAGATGACCGGACTCTGTTTTTTGATCTGTTACCCTTATCGTTAAAAGCGGAAAACCTCCAGGTCAAACTACAAATCTATACAGTGCCTGGACAGGTTATGCATAATTCTACCCGGAAATTGGTTTTACAGGGGGCTGACGGGGTGGCTTTCATTGCTGACTCCCAATTGAATAAACGGGATGAAAATCGGCAATCCTGGCTGAACATGTATCAGAACCTGAAACAGAACAACATCACTCCCAAAGACTTTCCTGTGGTTATCCAATTCAATAAACGCGACCTGCCCGGCATCATTCCTGACCAAGAGTTGGCCAAAATGGAAACCGCAAGTAAAGACCCGGTGTTCTCCGCCGTAGCAATCGAGCTGGCGGGGGTACACGATACCTTTATGGGGCTTATCAGTTTGCTGTGGGATTCCCTGAACCGGCGTTACGATTTTCACCGCAAGTTCAAAATGGAAAAGCAACAGTTTCTAACCGACATCGATCAAATTTTTAAGAACAATAAACCATCAAGTAATTAATTTGGAAGAGATTTCTACTTGACCAGGCTGGAGAATTGGCAAAAAATGGAGATGATTTCAGATAATACCTTTGAACCCCCCATGTTTAAAAACCTGTTGGACCAGGATTCCCTCCAGAATTTCTGTCAAAATTTTACCTCCATTACCGGTTTGACAGTCAATATTATTGCCTATCAGGGACACCAGGCCAGTTTATATTGGAAACCAAATAAACCTTTGAAGTATATTCTGGAGGCAATAGTTGCCCAATTGCCCCAAATTAAACCAGCCGGCAATGAAAATGACAATTTTGACGCCTCCCTTTACTTTCTCCTGGGTGATTTGACCTTTATAATTCAAACCATAAAATATGATTTTGACCTGTTAGGATTTGCTCTATTCGGACCTTGTTTAATGGCCAGGGATCTAATCCCCCAGAAAAATATCATCGAATTAAAAGATGTTGATATATCTTTGCCTGATAAGATAGAAATTCGCTCTTTTCAGACCGAACAAATTGATAGTTACTGCCAAAATTTTTCTGAACTGATGGAAACTCTCCTTTTCAATGCCTATAAAACCTTTTTGACCTCAAATTTTCACCTGCAGTCCATCCAGGATTCCTACCGCGAACTGGCCAAGAAAACCCAGGAAGTGGAAGATGCTTACGAGCAACTGCAGGAGTTGGACAAGATGAAGTCAAACTTTGTCGCCACCATCAGTCACGAACTCCGTACTCCACTTACCTCTATCATCGGCTATGGCGAGATGATAACTGAGGAGATGATAGGCCCCATTAATGAGCGCCAGAAAAAATACATGGGAATCATCATGGAAAAGAGCCACGCCCTGATGATTATGATCAACCAGTTAATCGAATTGAGTCGCATAGTTAAAAAAGGTTATTCCCTGCAATTAACTGAAGTAGATCCCAGCGAAATTATTAGCACGGTACTGGATTCTATTGGCCCTGTGGCCAGCAAAAAACAGATATTGATTAAAAGAAACAGGCAGTGCAAGCAGTGTAACATTATCGCTGACAAGGATAAAATTAAACAGATGATCAACCACCTGATTGACAATGCCATTAAGTTTTCTCCGCTAGAATCAACAATTGTTATCAACGAAACAGTGACAATGCAGGAAACGGAACCCGATGACGGCAATAGCCCTGGAACGGGGTCTATCTTTAGCCTGGAAAAACATTACTACTGTGTGGAAGTGCAAGATCAGGGGGTTGGCATACCTGACCACCTTCAAGAAAAAATATTCGATGCCTTTTATCAGGTGAATCAGAATTCTACCAGAGAATTTGAAGGAGCCGGCCTTGGACTTTGTATTGTAAAAAACTTTGTAGAGATGCACAAGGGCAAGGTGGTAGTGGAGAGCGAAGTCGACAAAGGTTCCAGGTTTTCAATACTGCTCCCCATGGAACAGGAGAACTTTTGAGTAAATCTGCGGTAATTGACGCTACTTTAAAAAGCCGGGAAGAGGACTTTATAGACCTTTTTTGTGATGAAACATCACCTAAAGAAGAATTGCTCCTTGGCATAGGCGATGATGCGGCAGTTATTGCTACCCGTGGGCCAGAGTCAATGGTTATTTCCACCGACACCATGGTGGATAAAGTTGATTTTAATCTCAATTATTTTTCACCGGCCGATGTGGCTGCCAAACTGGTGGCAATCAACCTTAGCGATTT
>CAZTWC010000024.1:0-18936 GCA_964617105.1 uncultured Myxococcia bacterium | reverse complement strand
CGCCATGGGTGCCACTCCCAGATATATTTTTCTAAATATAGTTGTTCCCCGAAAAAAAGCGGAATCTTTTATCCGACCCTTTGCCCGGCAAATCAAAAAAATATGCCGGCAGGAGAGGATAGACCTGGTAGGAGGCGATCTGAGTTCCTCCCCAGAATTGGTTATGGTTTCTGCAACAGTAATAGGAACAATTTCCCCTTCTGGATCATTTGTCAGAAGGAAAGGCGCTCATCCGGGAGACAAGATATTTGTCACCGGTAACCTGGGAGATAGCACTGCTGGTTTAGACTGCTTTAAAAAGAGGAACAATCTCAAGTATCCAGGTCATCTGGCGCCAACTATAAATTACTTGAAACAGGTACATCTCAGGCCATCACACCGGGTAAAAAGCGGTGGTTTTTTACACAAAAACAATCTGGCTTCAGCCATGATCGATATAAGTGACGGTTTGTTAAAAGACCTGGGGCGCCTTTTAAAAGAGAGTGGATGCACCGCCCAGGTTGATGTACACCGGATACCAATTTCCAAAGAATTGGGTGAATACGCAACTTTCCAGAGTATGAACCTGCTGGAAGTTATGGCTATGGTCCTGTGCGGAGGCGAAGATTTTGAACTTTGCTTTACCGTGTCGGGAAATAAATGTGATAAAATAGAATCCCTGACTAAAAAATTAAACCACAAAATAACCGAGATCGGCCAGATAACAGAAGGGAAACCTCAAATTATTTTAAAAGGGCTGGATGAAGAAAACTGGGCCAAGATAGGCGACACTCACCTCAAAGGTTATAAAAAAAAACCGCCTGGATACAGCCATTTTTAAGAACCAAAACAGTTCTCGGCAATTTCACCTGGTTAAAATACCGGCAATTCTTTTCGATACAAATAAAGGATATATGACATGGCCAAAACAATTCTAGTGGTGGATGATGCTACTTATATGAGATATATGAAAAAAAAAATTTTAACGGGAGGTGGGTACCAGGTGGTTGGTGAGGCATCAAATGGGATGGAGGCGGTACAAAAATATCTGGAGTTGCGCCCGGATTTAGTTACTATGGATATTGTTATGCCCTTTAAAGGGGGAATTGAAGCCACCAGGGAAATTTTATCTATTGACCCGGATGCCAAAATAATTATGATCAGCGCCCTGGGAAAAAATCGGTTAATTAAAGATGCTTTACAGGCAGGCGCTAAGGATTATATACTTAAACCGTTTGACCAGCAAAAACTTTTAAAAGTTGTAGAGCTGGTCTTTAAGGAAGAAGTAAAAGAGAATGAATAACATGGATGAGCAAGGATTAAAAAATATACTCCAACAGGTAAAAAGGGGGGATATCGATATAGATCAGGCCATCCATCAGATGAAATATGCCGATATTTATTGTCTGGGACACACCAATATCGACAACCAAAGAAAATTGCGGCAGGGTTATTGTGAGGTAATTTTTGGTCAGGGGAAAACTGAGCAGCAATTGAAGGAGATCGCCGAATATTATATTAAAAATGAAGATAATTTACTTATCACCAGATTAGATGCAAACAAAGCGGAGAAATTACTTGATCTTCATCCAAAATCTGAATATCATTCTTTAGCAAAACTGTTTACCATCATCTTTAATCCGGCTGAAAACAGAGGGCTTGGAAAAATTACGGTGGTAAGTGCCGGAACATCAGACCAGCCGGTTGCTCAGGAGGCTTTTTTGGTGGCTAAATTTTTAGGTCACCGGGTAGGTTTGATTCAAGATATCGGCGTAGCCGGGCTGCACCGGATCACCCGCTATTTGGAAGAGTTAAATAGTTCAAAAGTGTTAATAGTAGTAGCCGGGATGGAGGGGGCTCTGGCCAGTGTAATAGGTGGACTGGTGGCCAGACCGATAATCGCCGTTCCCACCAGTGTCGGATATGGTGCGAATTTCCAGGGGTTATCCGCCCTTTTATCCATGTTAAACAGTTGTGCTGCCGGCGTATGCACAGTTAATATAGACAACGGTTTCGGAGCAGCCATGGTTGCTGCTTTAATCAACTCACCTTGTGACTGAATTTAATTATATGGCCCCGGAAAATAAAACTCCATCGATTGAACATATAACTAAAAAGATATTCCGTTATATCGATAAAATGCCAGGTCTATCACCAACTGTCTCTAAGTTGTTGGATGTGGCAAATAACATGAACTCTTCTGCTCCCGATCTTATCAAAGTTATAAAAACCGATGCTATTTTAACCAGTAAGGTCTTAAAACTTATCAACTCATCCTATTTTGGATTTGACCGCCAAATCTCATCCCTGGGACGGGCGCTCATTTTATTGGGCATAAATACTATTAAAAATCTGGCCTTATCCTCTGCGGTGGCTGGTATGTTCAGCCAGCAAAAGAAAATACACGGCTTTGATATAGAAGATTTATGGCGCCACTCGCTAGCCTGTGCTGTGGCATCCAGATTAATTGCGCACCATATAAATATTCCTCAAAAATCCTTGGAAGAGTTTTTTATCTCTGGACTGCTCCATGATATTGGCAAAATTTTACTTATCTATTTTTGTTCTCTGGAGTTCAAGGAGATAATCGAACAAGCTGAAATCACCGGTAAACGGACACTTGATCTTGAAGTTAATAAATTTGGCCTTAACCATGCTGATATTGGTGGTTTGCTGGCCCTCAGATGGCGTTTTTCCGAACCTTTACAAACCGCCATATCCCTGCATCACGATCCTCCCCTGGCCGATGACTTCTATTCTCCCACCGCAGCAGTGATTCATGTTGCTGATATTTTTTGCAACCGACTCAATATTGGCTTTCGAAGCGATAAAAGCCCAGTTGTGATAAAAAAAGGTGTATTGGATAAATTGTCCTTGAAAAAAAAAGATATCGTATCTGTTTTTGAACAAGTTCCGGAAGAAATAGTTAAAGCATCAATATTTTTAAAGACTTAGGGCTCGCTCAGAAATAAATTTACATTATGGCGTCCCTAAAGGGATCACCTGCGGCGTCAGACGACGAACAGAGTTTCTGAATGGCTACAAGGAGAAAATAATGAAAGTGATCTTTTGGGGGGTAAGAGGTTCCATTGCGACTCCAGGACCTTCCACAGTACAATTCGGGGGCAATACCGCCTGCATCGAGGTTCTGTCAAACAATAACCAACGGATAATTTTCGATGCCGGTACCGGCATCAGGGAACTGGGCAATAAAATTCTCCAGGAGAAAAGTAATCAGGTAAATCTGTTGATTAGCCATACTCATTGGGACCATATTCAGGGTTTCCCCTTCTTTGTCCCGGTTTTTATACCTGGAAAAAAAATCACCATCTATGGACCGGTGCACTATGAAAAAAAATTGGTGCAGATTATGGAAACCCAGATGGACTACTCCTACTTTCCGGTTAGAAATACCGAACTTGCTTCTGATATCTCTTACATAGACCTGCAAGAAGAGGTGTTGGAAATCGGTGATTTTACAATAACCACTAAATATTCTAACCACACAGTAACCACCCTGGGTTTCAAGGTGGAGTGTGATGGCAAATCACTCTACTATTCAGGAGACATGGAACCATACTACAATCCCCTATCTGATCATAGAGTCGAAGAGGAATCTATCCTTTTAGATGAACAAGAGGACATGGAACTGTTTGCTAAAGAATCAAATCAATTGCACACCAAATTTTGCCGCGAGGTTGACTTAATCATCCATGATGCCCAATACACAGATGAAGAGTACCCTCAGAAAAGAGGTTGGGGCCACAGCACCATTAACCAGGCCATAGATTATGCCCTGGAGGCAAAAGCCAAAAAACTGGCTCTTTTTCACCACGACCCGCTCCGCTCCGATAACCAACTATTACAACTGGAACGCCAACATCAAAAAAATATGCTACAAAAGGGACATCCGCTGCAACTATTCTTTGCCCGCGAAAAACAAGAGATAGAACTTTAAGCTATACAATCAGCAACTCCCTATATACACCGGCCACCAACACAGGTTTTACCTTTTGGACAGTCAAGATTAAAAGAACATTTTTGGTCGGGAGGGCCACAAACCCGGTCATTACATTTGTCCCCAGGATCTTTACAATCTGAATCCTGACTGCAAAACCTGGTACAGGTGCCGCCTACTGGAATACATTGACGATCTACCGGTTTGCCGTCACCGCCTTCTATGCCCAGGGCCTGGCAGTAGAATCCAGATGGGCAATCCTGCCCGCGGCCACAATCAGATCCGCAGAATTGCTCCTGGGTATCAGAATTTACCAGGCAATGATTAGAGGCACCGCCGCAATCGGAATTCTTTTCACAATTGCGACACAGATCAGTGGTTTCCGGTAATTGACATTTTTTGTCAACACATAGATGGAAGGTTGGGCATTGGCCGGAAAAATTACACCCCTCCGGTCCCTTTTCACACTGTCCCTGGTTATTGCACTGAAATCCCTGGGGGCAATGGCCCTGGTAGGTACACTTTACCTCCTCACAGCGGCCTTGCCGGCACTCTTTGCCGATTTCACACTGAGAGTTGTTATGGCACTGGGCTACCCCGCACTTGAAACTTTCACAGATCATGTCGCCGGGACAGTTGGTATCATTTTTACATTCCATAGAGATGCACTTACCCTTTATGCATCTGGCATCCGGACCACATTGAGCATCCTGGCTGCAGCCCGAATATTTGCAGCGGTTGGACAGGCAGACAAAATCTTGAGGACAGTCCAGGTCATCCAGGCATTGAGCCTGTCCACACTGGCTCTTATCGCAAATATAATTCTGAGAGGTAAAATCTTGCCGGCACTCGCTGTCATCAGTGCAACTTTGAGACTGGCAGCGACCGCTTTGGCAAATATAGCCTGGTCTACAGTTACTGTTATTCAAGCATTTGGGTGGTACACATTTATCATCAATACAAATTTCGCAAATAATCTCACCCGGTTTACAGCAATCGCCGTCACTCTTACAACTGTCGCCCTGGGGAAGACAAAGACCGCTATTGATCTCGCAAAGATAACGATAGGGGCAATCGCTGTCTTGTTTGCATCCCGAAGAGGTATAACAAACATTTTTTATTAGATCACACTCCTGGCCAGAAGGACAATCGGTATCTGACAGGCAATTACCCTGAGCAGAAATACAATTTCCGCTCTTATAATCACAGATACTGTTACGTTTACAGTCAGCATCGCTAAAACAACCGCCATCCGGTAAACAACGCCCCTCTCCCAGGTGGCAAAGATAACGAGCCTGGCAATCTTGGTCGCTTTTACAGCCATCATCACTAATTTGAAGGCATTTATGACTGGTTACATCACAATACTGCTTTTCGCTACAGTGAAAGTTCAGGCGGCACTCCACGGGGCTGCATTTACCGCTCGCAAGAAGACAAACTTCCAAAGCGCCGCAGTCGGCATTACTGTGACAGCCCTTATCATCAATACAATTATTAGAACTAATTTGGCAAATTTTTCCATCTGAGCAGTGCTCATCCAGACGGCATTCTACCTCTAGACACTTGCCACTTTCGAACTGGCAGATCTGTGTAGGAGAACAGCCGCTGTTATTACGGCACCCTTGATCCGGTTGACATTTATAGAGTGTAAAATGGCAAATATGACGAAAAGGACAATGTTCATCTTTGGTGCAATCCACAGGCTGGCATTTGCCGGTTTCCTGAACACAGATATTTTTATCCGGGCAATCTTCAAGGGCATGGCATCCAGCGTCTGGAATACAATTATGCTGCTGTAGGTCACAAATATAGCGAGCCTGGCAATGGTGGTCCAAACGACATTCCACCGGGAGGCATAGACCGCTGTCTAACTGGCAAACCTCCTTCTCTTCGCAGTCACTATCTTTGAAACAACCCTGGTCTGGCTGGCACTTATATACATTCAGATCACACTGGCGCCGGGCCGGACAATGCTCATCACCTTTACACTCAACTTCAATACATTTGCCGGTGGTCTGCTGGCAGATCTCTTTTTCTCCGCAATGAGAATCGCTGGTACATTGGTCAAGTTGACATTTACCCTGCAAGCAAGTGTATCCCGGGGGACATTCTTTTTGCAGGTCACACTCATCCAATACCTTATAAATACAACGTTCGTTCTGACAGACCATTCCCAAGGGGCAGTGGCTGTCATTACGGCACTCAACCTCGACACATTTGCCAGTGGACTGTTGGCATACCCCTTTTTCTCCGCACTGCTCATCGCTGGTGCATTGGTCGGGTTCACATTTGCCCTGCAAGCATGAATATCCAGTCCGGCAACTTTTATTGAGGCCACATTCCGCTGTCATATAAACACAGTGTTCATCCTGACAAATCATTCCGGATGGGCAATTTTTATCCTGAAGGCATACCCAATATCTCTCACAGGTACCTCGTTTACATACAAATCCAGGTGCGCACTGGTTTTTGTCTTCACACCTGGTTCGGCACCGATTATGCAAACATTCCTGGGGTTTCTGGCAATGTAAATCTACCAGGCAAGACCGCTCATCAAAATGGCAGCGATGGGAGTGGCAAAACTGATTTTCTCCGCACTCTTCACGGGAAAAACAAATATGAGCAGGGGTACAACGGTTATTTTGACACAAATTTCCGGTTATAAGCGGTTGACACTTCTCATCGGTATTACAATAGGGAGGAGGGTAGAAACCACAAGACAAAAGAAGGACATTAAGGCAGATTAGGATAAATAAACTGGCGGGTGTCCTGTTAAGTGGCAGATGTCGCAACGTCCCGAAGAGGGGATGACCTTTCTCGGCCCCGGCCTCAACAGACGCTCTATAGGATAAGCAAGATGCAACAGATGTTGCTTGATATGGTAATCGGTTTGACATAGAGCAATCACAGGATATTGTAAGGTAAAACTTGATTATATCACGTTTATATTTGATTGACAAATCAACACCTCAAGAGTTATGCTGATAATCTCTATTAATCTGGGTCTGGATAGACACAATCTACAGGAGAGAATATGGCTAATATTCCTGATAAATTTATTGATGAAATTCCTAAAACCGACCTGCATGTCCATTTGGATGGTTCCTTACGGATAAATACCCTTTTGGAACTGTCCAAAGAGATGGGTTTGGAGTTGCCATCTGAAACAACGGAAGGATTAAAAGAAACAGTATTCAAAGAACGTTATATGGATCTTAACGATTATTTAGAGGGATTTAAATATACCTGTGCAGTGCTGCAAACCAGGGAGGCTCTCGAGAGAGCTGCCACTGAGTTAGCGGAAGACAATATCGCTGAAGGGGTTTACTACCTTGAGGTCAGATTTGCCCCCCAACTTCATGTTCACAATGACCTGACTATTCCAGAAATACTGCGGGCGGTATGCAAAGGGCTGGAAAGGGCCAAAATCCGCTTTAATCGGCAAAAAGAGGTAAAGGAGAAGAAACGGCCCCAATTTCATTACGGTATTATTGTATGCGCCATGCGCTATTTTAACGAATACTTTTCTCCATACTATAAAAAAATTTTGGAAGTGCACCATTATTCACCTTTGAAGAAAACCTATGGGCTATCTTCCATGGAATTGTGCCTGGCGGCAGTCAAAGTAAGGGACGAAGAGGGATTGCCCATTGTGGGCTTCGACCTGGCCGGCCGCGAAGATGGGTACCCGGCTGATGACCATATCGAGGCCTTTCACTACGCCCATAAAAATTTCATAAAAAAAACGGTCCACGCCGGTGAAGCCTACGGACCGGAGAGTATATTTCAAGCCATAACCGATCTGTACGCCGACCGGATCGGTCACTGTTACCATCTGTTCAGCCCCCATTTTATCACTAATCCAAATATCAACCGGCAACAATATATCCAGCATTTGGCAGAATATATTGCTGACCGGCGGATCACCATAGAAATTTGCCTTACCAGCAATATGCAGACTAATCCATATTTACGCTACCTGGATGACCATACCTTGCGTAAGATGCTGGATTACCGCATGAGTGTCACTATATGCACCGATAACCGGTTGATATCCAATACTACTGTCTCCAATGAGTTAAAAATTGCCATCTCCAATTTCGACCTCTCTCCTAAAATGTTACGTAACATCGTGATGTACGGTTTCAAACGCAGTTTTTTCCCGGGTAATTACAAAGAAAAACGGGAATATGTCCACAATATATTAAATTATTACGAAGAGTTAGAAGAGAAGCACGGAGTATTTTCTACTGTAAAGTCTTAACATCACTATGAAAAGTTTATCTTTTTTTTCCTCTCTCTACTTTTTCTTACTGTTTATAATTGTATCCTGCGGTGAACATAAGCCGGAAAACAATTCTATGGTAAATAATAAAGATGGTGGGGAAGTAACTGCAGATGATCAGACTGGGGTAAAAAATGATGGGGGAGAAACTAATCCCCTTGATCTAGACGAACAACTTGATGATTATATTGGTAATGGAGATGCTTTCCCTGCCGATGACAATAGCGGGGATATTGACTCAAAATCCGCAGAAGATTACCCGGCGGGAGAAGAAACTGCGGCCAGGCTGGATGAGCAAATAATAAAACTCTCCTTGTCGGGTGGTATGCCCAGTTTCGATCCAGCCCTTACTCAATCTTTTTTCGACTTTCCTTTTCCCCACGACCAAAGACGAAAAAGTAGTGGTTATATCGATATAAGCGACTACCCCAACCCCAAACGGATTAAAATCCTCTCCGACTATATCTCCCTGGCTGACCAGGAACTCAAAGGTTTTGGCACCAATTCCCCCATCTACCTGCGATTTGATCAACCCCTGTCAAATTCAACTTTGCATATGAAACCCAAAGATACCATGGATTTCTCTTCGCCCATTTACCTGTTGAACGTAGAGCCAGGAGATCCACACCAGGGTGAATTTATTCCCCTTCAAATGCAATTCCAGGTATATAGTGATGATTACATCCCCTCCAATACCCTGAGTGTTCAGCCGGTATGGGGATTTCCCCTCAAGCCCTCCACCCGATACGCGTTGGTAGTCAAAAGGGAGTTCAATAATGTCCACAATGCCAGGCTGGGTTCTCCCGGTTTGTTCCAGGCTGCTTTTCAGGGACGGTATACTTCGCACCCCCAGGTGGCAATATTGGAAAAACTCTACCAACCTTTAACCGATTTCCTTAAGCAGAAAAATCAATTTTACCCAGATGAAATAGCCATAGCCACCATCTTTACCACCCAACCCATCAGTCCAGAGTTGGCTCAGGTTAGGAAATATATTAACGATGATTTCAAACAAGGTAAGGTAAATTCCATTAAATACAGCGGTCAAACCCCCTATTACTATATATTTGAAGGCACCTACATGGGCCCCAACTTTCAAAAAGGGTCTCCCCCCTACAAAAATCAGGGCGGTTTTCATTTCAACAGCCAGGGTCAACCTATTTTGCAGCAACTGGATAATATCCGCTTCGCCATCTCTATCCCCAAAGGCACCATGCCCACCTCAGGTTGGCCAATCACCATTTATGGCCACAGCAGTGGTGGAGATTACCTGGAATTTCAAAACAAGAACAATATCCTGCAACCGGCCACCAAACTGGCGATTAAGAAATTTGCGGTTATCAGTATCGATAGTCCTCTATACGGCACCCGGGTTCCACAAGGTACAGACGGGGAATTATTTTCTATCAATCTGCATAATCTGGTTGCCTTCAGAACCAATTTCCGGCAATCAGCCGCCGACTTTATCACCCTGGCCAAACTGATCAAAATCGGCAAATTTAAGATAGACTCCTCCATCTCCCCCAACGGCCTGGAGATTAAATTAGACCGGGGACGAATCTATTTTCTGGGTTTATCTCATGGCGGTATAGGCGGAGTTTTGGCCCTGGCTGTAGAAAACCGGATCAGAGGCGCAGTTTTTACCGGAGTTGGAGGAGGATTATCAATTACTCTATTGAAACAAAACCAAAAAGTAAATTACTTGCAGGTTATTAGAAGTTTGGCACAAATTCCGCCTAATTACACCCTCACCTCCTTTCATCCGGTAATGGGGTTGATTCAGATGCTAACGGAAGTTGTTGATCCCATCAATTATGCCCCCTATTTTTACCGCTATTCCCTTGATAATATTGGCAGGAATGTCTTGCTGATGGAAGGAATGAGCGACTCCGTCACTCCGGCCAAAGCCATCGAAGCCTTGACCATTGCCGGAGGATTGCCGCTGGTAGAACCAAAAGTAGCTGATATTCCCATGCTGCTTCTACGGGGTTTGTCCCCTTTGAAACCACCGGTTAGCGAAAATTTGCAAATTGCTGCCGGCAATAAATCTACCGGAGGACTTTTGCAGTTTTCCGGAGAAGATCACCAACTACTGTTCAAATCAGCCAATGCCAGTTCAAAGTACACTGACTTTTTATCCACTTTATCTTATGCCGGAATAGGAATGATAAAATGATCTCATCTAAAAATTCTGATAAACGTCTATCTTTTTATCAATCACTCTGTGTACCTCTTTTAATCCTGACCCTTTTAGTATTCTCTGCCTGTAATCCGGAACCAGAGAGTTCTGGTTATGTAGGTAGCGACGAAGGAGGTAAAAACAATGGCCAACAGGTGGAGACATCTCCTGAAGCCTGGTTGGATGAAAAAAACACCACCTTCTGCAACTCACTCCCCACCGACCTGGACCAGGCAATTCAAAAATCCTCTCTGGAGGGAATCAAAATAAGTTTTATTACCAAAGGTCGTAACCATCTATTTGACCTGCCCTATCCCCACGATCTACATCGTGATCAGGACGGCAACCTTGATATTAATGAGTTTCCCAATCCTCATAACAACAGCATTTTTGATAAGTATATAAATTTAGCCGGGGAGTTAAAAGGATTCAGTACCAATCCAGTAATTTACCTGCGCTTTGAAGCGCCTTTGGATGCCAGTGGCATCCCCGATGACCCGGCCACTTTCCTCGATTTTTCAGCGCCTGTATTTTTACTAAACGTGGAGCCTGATGATAATGAGAGGGGACATTTTATCCCCATAAAAACCCTTTATTATCTGGAAGGAAACGATTATCTGCCTCCAAATACCCTGGCAATCCAACCCTTTTGGGGATTCACCCTCAAGCCTGCAACCAGGTACGCCCTGGTTATCAAGCGTCAATTGAAAGATCCCCAGGGCAACCAAATAGGCTCTCCAGGATTATTCCAAATGATATTAAAAGGTTGCCGGCAGGATTTGGAGCAACTTAAAAAACTTGGCGATATCTATAAACCTCTTATAAATCTGCTGGCGGAAAAGGGGCAATTGCATATGGATCAGATAGCCATGGCAACCCTGTTTACCACCCAGCAGATCACTTCTCAGTTAAAATCTATCAAAAACTTTATCGATACTAAATACAGCCAGCCAACTAAAGTTGAGATCGAATCCTCAAACACCCACAGCAATTACTATTTAATCGAAGGCAAATACCAAAGCCCCAATTTTCAAAAGGGAACGCCCCCTTACTCTCAAGAAGGACAATTTCAGTTTGACCAGGCCGGAGTTCCAATTGTGCAGCGGCAGGAGGAGTTGCGTTTTGCCCTGGCGGTCCCAAAACATACGATGCCGACCAATGGTTGGCCCCTGGTTATTTACAGCCATGGCACTGGCGGCAGCTATAAATCCTTTGCCGCCAACTATAAATTATCTCCAGCCAATATGATCACCCAAAGAAATATGGCAATTTTGAGCATTGATCAGCCAATACACGGTACCAGAGCGCCAGATGGAACCAACCAGGAGTTGATGACTTTCAACTTTCTCAACCCCCAGTCATCCCGAGCCATTTTTCGCCAATCGGTGGTAGACAATTTTCTCTTGCTCAAAGCCATTCGCCAGGGCGATATGGTGATCCCGGCTAATCAATCGCCCAACCAGCAAAAAATCACCATCAATAAAGACAAATTACTCTTTTTGGGTCACTCTCAAGGCGGGATAACCGGCTCTATGCTGCTGGCTCTGGAGCATAATTTTCTGGGAAGCGTGTTTTCTGGAAATGGCGGCGGGCTCTCTATAACCTTACTAAAACGAAAAAACCCTATCGATATGAGCGTGGCTTTAAAAACCGTAGCCAAAATTCCCTCCAACTATACCTTGACCACCTTCCACCCGGTCCTGAACCTGGTACAAACGCTGGTGGACATCACCGATCCCATCAACTATGCCCCCTATTACCACCTGCGTGCTCCGGGAGATGGTTGCCACAATCTATTGATCACCCAGGGGATGAAAGATCAACAAATCCCGGTTGATACAAATGAAGCATTTGTCGTGGCTGGCGCTATTCCTCTGGTGGAGCCCATAGCCAAACAAATCCCCGGACTTTTGTTGAGAAATATCTGGCCCCAAAAAACACCGCTGCAACACAATATCACCGCTGATAACGGCACCAAATGCACCATAGGCCTCAGGCAATACGCCAACCAGGACCATTTCGCCATCTTCAATTTACAGGAGGCTGCTTCCACCTACGGCAATTTTCTCCAAAATTTGGCCAATGGCCAGGCCGGGATTATCCAGTGAGAGAAGCCTATTGGCAAATCCACTTATTGTATGTTGTTCAAATCTCGAAATGTCGAAATCCCCGATCCCAAAATCAGGTTGATATTTTTTTCGTTTTTGTTAATATTAACCTCTCATTTTCTTTACCTTTTACTTGAGGATAAAAAATGAAAGTAATGATTACAGGTGGTGCTGGTTTTATTGGCTCCAACGTGGCAGATCTAATAGCAGAAAAAGGGCACGAAATACTAATCGTTGACAATCTTTCCAGCGGTAAAAAAGAAAACATCAACCCTGATTACCGTTTTTTTCACCTGGATATCTTAGATAAAGAGTTCTGCCAACTGATCACTGAAGAGAAACCCGATGTTATCTCTCATCACGCTGCTCATATTGATGTGCGTAATTCGGTCAGCGATCCGGTATTCAATGCCAACCAGAATATTATTGCCACCATCAACATGTGCCTGGCAGCCTCTCAAGCAAAAGTAAAAAAAATCACCTTTGCCTCTACTGGCGGCGCTATTTACGGTGAGCAATACTTTTTTCCAGCCACCGAAGAGCATAGAATCGCTCCCACCTCCCCCTATGGGCTATCTAAATATGGTGGTGAATTATATCTGGATTACTTTTTTAGGATGCATGGACTTCCCTATGTGGCTCTCAGATATGCCAATGTTTTCGGTCCCAGGCAAGACCCCCTGGGTGAAGCCGGGGTTGTGGCAATTTTCATCAACAAATTGCTAAACTCTGAAGAAGCCAAAATCACCGGTGACGGTACCCAAACCAGAGATTTTGTTTTTGTCAAAGATGTGGCTTTAGCCAATTTAAAGGCCATAGAGTCCAACTTTTGCGGTTGTTTGAACGTAGGCAGCGGTCATGAAACCAGCATCAACAAACTATTCGATAACCTGACTAAATTGACCGGTAGGTCTCAGGCCAAAAAATACCGGGAAATGCCTCCTGGCGAACAAAAACGGAGTGTGATAACTTTTAACAAAGCCTTGCTGGAGATTGGCTGGAAACCCCAAACAGATTTGTCCAATGGACTGGAAGAAACAGTGAATTTTTTTAAAAACAGGCAAATTAATGGATAAAAATAAAATCAAGATTATCCAATACACCATTAAAGATGCTAAAAGGATACTGAAAAAGAAGAGAAACCTTTTGTCCGAAACCAAAACTGATCTTTTAAAGCAAAATATTGAGTTTTTGGAAAATGCCCTGGCCGAGAAAAACGACAATAAAATCTCTTCTGGTTTTAAAAAACTAAGCAACTTCTTAGAAGATAATTGCCAAAACTTGCGTAAAAGTCCTTTGCGGGAGGGAATTGAATCGCTCCTGGTGGCAGTGATGATAGCCCTTCTCTTACGGGCCTTTGTGCTGGAGGCTTTTAAAATTCCATCTGGCTCTATGATCCCCAGCCTGGTGGTAGGCGATCACCTGTTTGTTAACAAGTTTATCTACGGTATCCGAATTCCCTTTACTTTTTACAAACTGTTTGAATTTAGCCGGCCCCTACCTGGTGATATAATTGTATTTATCAATCCTAACGACCCGAGCCTTGATTTTATCAAGCGAGTAGTAGGTGTTGAAGGAGATGAAGTGCTGCTGGAAAACAATCAATTGTTTATCAACGGCCAAAAAATAGAGTATCTGGATAGGGGTCTTTTTGAATTTGTTGATGAAAAGACCGGACAAAAACTTCAGAGTAATATTCTTGATGAAAACCTGGGACCAGATAAGCACAATATTATTGTGTTTAACGATTACTCCTCTTTTGGGCCGGTAAAAGTTAATCCTGGGCATGTGTTTGTGATGGGAGATAACCGTGACAATAGTTCTGACAGCAGGTTCATTGGGCAGATACCCCTCAATCATATCAAGGGTAAAGCGATAATAATCTGGTATTCCCGTTCAGAACGGACCGGGATAAACTGGGGCAGATTTTTCAAGATAATCAGATAGTTCAAGAAACTTATTAACCCTGAAATTAAGAGGTTATTATGCCCGAAAAAACCATTACCAATATTCTCACCGCCAAACAGATAGAGCGAGAGATCAATAAAATCACCTTTGAGATCTTAGAGGAGAATAACGGCACTCAGGACCTGGTGCTAATCGGCATTAGGACTGGCGGCGTTTACCTGGCCCAGCGTCTGGCAGATAAAATCGAGCAGAACGAAGGCGATATCCCTCCTATGGGGGTTATCGACATAACCCTTTACCGGGATGACGTTGGCACCGGTTTTCCTAATCCGGTAGTGGGAAAAACCGAGATAGACTTCGATATCAGAGACAAAGTGGTAATCCTGGTAGATGACGTGATATTTACCGGTAGAACTGTAAGAGCAGCACTATCAGGTCTCATAGATTACGGTCGGGCCCGGGCCATTAAACTGGCGGTGATGATCGACCGCGGACACCGGGAACTGCCCATTGAGCCCACCTATATTGGGAGAAAAGTCGTTACCCAAAAAGAAGAGATGGTTGAAGTATATTTAACCCCGGAAGCAGAAAAAGACCAAGTAGTAGTAATATCAACTAAGTGAGGTGTCATTGTGATATTTGACCATAAACACCTATTGAGTATTGACGATTTAAGTAAACAAGATATAAGCTATATTCTTGAACAGGCCCACTCCTTTAAGGAATTATCCTCCCGGGCCATAAAAAAAGTTCCCACCCTGAGGGGGCAAACTGTAATCACCCTGTTCTTTGAGCCCTCCACCCGAACCCGCACCTCTTTTGAATTGGCCGGTAAGCGATTGGGAGCCGATGTTATCAATGTTTCTGCTTCTTCCTCCAGCGTGGTGAAAGGCGAAACTCTGTTTGACACCGCCAAAACCCTGATGGCCATGAATCCAGACCTGATTATCTTCCGCCACTCCCATTCCGGTTCTCCTCTCCAGTTGACAAAATGTATCGATGCTTCGGTGATCAACGCCGGCGATGGTACCCACGAACACCCCACTCAAGCGCTGCTGGATTTGATGACTATACTGGAACACAAACCGGATTTAGAAGGGAAAAAAGTAGTTATGATCGGCGATATCGCCCATAGCCGGGTAGCAGGCTCCAACATGCGCTGCCTGGTGAAGATGGGGGCGAAAGTTACTGTGGTGGGACCATCCACCATGATTCCACCCCAGGTGGAAAAATTGGGAGTAAAAGTAGCCCATAATTCGCGTCAGGAGATCCCCTCGGCAGATATTATTATTTTGCTGAGAATCCAATTGGAGAGGCAGGGTAAAACCCTGTTTCCCAGCCTGCGGGAATACGCCCGTTTTTTCGGTCTGGGCGCAGACCTGTTAAAAAAGGTAAAAAGCGATGCCATTATCATGCACCCCGGGCCAATAAATCGAGGAGTAGAGATCGCTCCCGAAGTGGCTGACTGCCCGGCTTCAGTTATTCTTGAGCAGGTCACCAACGGGCTGGCTTTGAGAATGGCGCTTTTGTATATCTACACTGTAGGCAAAAAAGGATTAACAGAGCCGGAAATCGGCAAATGAGATAAAATTTTTGTTCAGAATCCACCATGGACACCAGAAAGGAGCAGCCATGAACCTGGAATTTACCGAAGAACAACAAATGATAAAAAAAATGGCCCGTGATTTCGCTGAAAAACGGCTTAAACCGGTAGCCGCGGAGATAGATGAGGAGCACAAGTTTCCCTCTGATATCGTTGGAGAAATGATTGATTTGGGCTTTTTGGGTGTCACTTACCCTGCCGAATACGGTGGCGCAGAGATGGACACTCTCTGTTACGCCCTGGCGGTGGAAGAGATTTCCAGAGGATGCGCATCTTGCGGTGTGATTATGAGTGCTCACAACTCCCTGGCCTGTGACCCGCTCAACAAGTTTGGCACCCCAGAGCAAAAAGAAAAATATCTCACCCCCATAGCATCCGGCAAATCTATCGGATGCTTTGCCCTTACTGAGCCAGAGGCTGGTTCAGATGCCGCCAACCAGAAAACTGTTGCTGTAAAAGAGGGTGATTATTATCTGGTCAACGGCAGTAAAAACTTTATCACCAACGCCAAAGAAGCCTCCACTTGCGTTCTCTTTGCCATGACCGATAAAAGCAAAGGGGTAAAGGGAATATCCACCTTTATTCTGCCCATGGACCTTGATGGAGTCACTGTGGGAGCCAATGAAGACAAAGTCGGAATCCGGGGTTCTTCCACTTGCTCCATTATCCTGGAGGATGTTAAAATACCGGCCGAAAACCTGCTGGCCAAAGAGGGCGATGGATTTAAAGTTGCCATGACCACTCTGGACGGCGGACGTATCGGTATTGCCGCTCAAGCCCTGGGTATAGGCCAGGCCGCTATGGAATGCGCCATACTTTACGCCAAAGAGAGGGTTCAGTTCGGCAAACCTATCGCTAATTTGCAGGCTATCCAATTTATGCTGGCCGACATGGCTACGGAACTGGATGCCGCCCGTCTGCTCACATACAGAGCCGCCACCTTAAAAGACAAAGGGGTAAAGTACTCAAAAGAGTCTGCCATGGCCAAACTGATGGCCGCTGAAACCGCCTCCAAAATTGCCAACAAGGCTATCCAGATTCACGGTGGATATGGTTATATTAACGAATATGCTCCTCAACGACATTGGAGAGACGCTAGAATAACCGAAATTTATGAAGGCACCAGCGAGATCCAGCGCCTGGTCATCGCCTCCACTGTATTGAGAGAATTTTCATAACCGTCAATAATTACAAGGATTTTTATTGGTCTTTATAGACTGACCGTAGTTGAGTTGATAGGAGATGATATGGACTTTGCCCTTAACGATATTCAGGTTGCTGTCCGTGATACCGCCCAGGATTTCTCCCGCCGCCATATAAGGCCAGAGGCGGCCAGGTGGGATCGGGAAAAAATCTTTCCCGCTCCCGTACTCAAACAAATGGCTGAGTTAGGATTGATGGGCGTCAATATCCCCTCCCAGTACGGTGGTTCCGAGGCCGGAATAGTTTCTTTCTCCGTGGCTTTGACTGAAATCGCCCGGGAATGCGCCGGGGTGGCGGTAACCATGTCAGTTACCAATATGGTTGCTGAAACCATCGCCGACTTTGGCACTGAGGAACAAAAAGAAAAATATTTACCCCTAATAACCAGCGGCGATTACCCGGCCGGCTCTTTTGCCCTCACTGAACCGGGTGTTGGATCTGATGCCACCTCCCTGAAAACTACCTATATAAAAGATGGGGATGATTTAATAATCAATGGTTCTAAACAGTTTATCACCTCGGGTGCATACTCCGGAGTCACCATTGTCATGGCCAGAAATCCTGAAATAAAAGGGGGCAAAGGGATTAGCGCTTTTTTAGTAGAAAAAGACACCCCAGGTTTTAGCGTGGACCGGGAAGAGGAAAAAATGGGCATAAAATGCTCTAACACTGTTTCTCTCAGCCTGGAGGACTGCCGCATCAACAAAAAGCAACTGCTGGGAAAAGAGGGGCAAGGATTCAAAATCGCTATGACCGCTTTGGACGGCGGCCGAATTGGAGTAGCATCTCAAGCGATTGGCCTTCACCAGGCTGCCCTGGAAGCGGCGGCCCGCTATGCCAACGAACGGGTTCAATTTGGTAAACCCCTGAGCGCCAACCAGGCTATCCAGTGGATGGTGGCCGACATGGCCACTCAATTAGAAGCGGCCAGGTTGTTAACTTTAAGAGCCGCATATTTGAAGGATAAAGGAGAGGGCAGTTGTACCTGCCAGGCTTCCATGGCCAAATTATTCGCTTCTGAAGTAGCCAACCAGGCCTGTATAAAGGCGGTGCAAATACATGGTGGTTACGGATTCACCGGTGATTTTCCGGTAGAGAAATATTTCCGCGATGCCAAAACCACAACCATTTACGAAGGCACCAGCGAGATCCAACGATTGGTGATTGCCAGAAATATTATAGGGTTGTGACACTCAATCTCCAAAAGAAATACCCAACTCCCGGGCGGTGAGCACCGTATCGGAATTTACATCAACTCTCTTCATCCTGGATATGGCCTCCTTTAAAGAGATGGCTTCTATCCTGGGCGGTTGCAGGCAAACCATCTTGCCGAAGTCGCCATTTTTCAGCAGTCGGGTTGCAGCGGCGCCAAATCTGGTAAAAATGAGCCGATCAAAAGTGGTTGGGGTTCCACCTCTCTGTAGATGTCCCAACACCAGGCTGCGGCTCTCCTTTTCCGTTTCCTGATTGATCATTTTAGCAAGATAGTCACCTATTCCGCCCAGTTTTATCTCCCGATGCGCCTCTGCCTGCTCATTGCCAACCAATCCTCCACCCTCTTCCGCTGCGCCTTCTGCCACCACCACCATGCAATATGGCTCTGAATCGCGAAAACGCTGCTTGACCTTGCGGCAAATAGATTTTATCTTAAAAGGTATCTCCGGGATAAGAATTATGTCCGCACCTCCGGCAATACCCGAATTGAGGGCTATC
>CAZTWC010000023.1:22356-23713 GCA_964617105.1 uncultured Myxococcia bacterium | reverse complement strand
TGGGGTGAAGCAACTATTGATTACTCTTGGGATCCTGGACATGTCGATTGGCTCAAGCAGTTGTTTACCCCGACAGATGGTCCCTGATGGGCTCGATATAGTTCTCCATTTTGCGGGGAGATAGATCAAAGAATCCATTTTGCTCTTTTAAAAACACCCGGCGTTTGATGGATTGCAATTTACCCGCCTTAAAATTATAGATGTTATAGGCAGCGGTCTTAGTCAAATCTAAATGTTTTCTGGCAATAGAGCCGGGATTCAAGGTGATTATCTCTTTTAATTGTTCAGCCTCTTTTTTAATAGCTTCATCTGATTTTGCCTCCAATGGCGTCAAATCTAACGGATAATCTCCGGGAGATAATCTATAGGTATATCCATGGTGCAGATGACCGTGTAGATAATAATCAACTTTGGCATCAAATAGAAATTTTATCATTTGCTGCCTATTTTCCAGATGGTGGGGAAAGAGATGAGCCTGGCCATCAGGCGGATCCTCAAGATGAAAATGGGATACAACTATCAATTTTTTCCCGGTCAACTCCCGGTTAGCAATTAATAAGTTTTTAACTAGACCCCTTTGTTGGTCTGAAACCTGGCCGGTGGATTTCAACCAGGAGGTAGGTAGAGCGGAATTAATAGTCACCAGGGCCAGGTGAGAATTCAGGACTTTAACCTGTGACGAATTGTCAAGGTTAAAATATCTTTCCAGCCAATTTTGTTTGACACACTCTTTTACATACAGATCGTGGTTTCCCTGCACCATAGAGATGTGGGGACCAAATTTCTGCTTTAAGGGCTGAAATATTTTCCTGGCCTTTTCCATCTCCTCTCTGGTGCCTATACTGGTAAGATCTCCACTAAACACCAAATGATCCGCTTCCTGCTGGCAAATATCCCAGCAGGCGGTTTTGAATATTTCCTGGCTGTATTGGTGCTGCCGCCTTAAAATAATGTTGGCCACCCCAATAATCCGCTTGTTAAAACATTTGGGAATTATAGCCGGAGTAAGTCCGGAAACGTGAGCATCGGTTAAATGGACTATCCGGTAAATATCTTTTTTTCGCATAGGATTAACCCTCTTTGGGCACTAGTTATTTACCGCCATAAGTTTTCTGTAGATAAAACAGCCATTCTTTCTGCCAGGTAGTTAAATCGATATTAAAAACCTTTTGAACCACTTTTTCCAACGTTCTCTTTTGAATATAGGCCTGGATAATCTCTTTGATATAAGCCGCTCCGTACCTGTCCCTGATATACTCCAATATAGAGAGGCTTTGGTGATAGGCTATTTTGGCATCTTCCTTTTCAAAAATCAAAAATGAACTTGGTTGGCATCCAACAGTTTCTATTGAGGAAG
>CAZTWC010000023.1:0-22346 GCA_964617105.1 uncultured Myxococcia bacterium | reverse complement strand
CCTTCCAGGGATGTAAAAGGGATAAACGAGCCCGATTTGGCAAACATTTTATAGGTTTTCAACCGGGACTGATCCGATTCGCCACTCACTAGTTGAGCCAAACCCTCGTGAAACCAGATAGGCAAATTACCACCTGCCACCATAAATAACAGGTAATGCACATATTCATGGCTCACCATTTTTTGCAAATAACGGCAATAGGAATTTTTGCCCAAATGTTTGCTGTCCACCGGCAATCTTATCTTGCGGTCAAAAAAGGCTGAACTCCAGGTGGGCGCTCCGGTGGCGCTATGAAAATATTTTTTATTCTGGTAAATCACCACCAGGGGAGATTGTTCAACCTGTAGTCCAAAAGTGCTGAATAGATAACTGCTTCCTTTGGTTAATCCTTCCTGGATACAGGCTATTGTCCAATCTTTTTTGGCCAAATCAGCCGGGTATTTAATTGAAACCACCGAGTTTTGTTGAAGAATCAGGTTTTGATCTCTTTTTATCTCCTTAATGATCTCTTCTTTCAATTTTTCCGCCTGGCGGTCATTTCGATTTCTCTGCAGAAATTTCTCGATATATTCCAACCCACGCTCAGATCTGCCTAATCCGTGATTGATCCTGGCCAGGTAAAATTCGGCAACATTGAGGACATCCATAGGCAGAGTTAGATTTATCATATTAGAAAACGATAGAGCCGCTCCCTGGTAAAGCCTCATTCGATAAAATATAATTGCCTCAAACAGCCAAAAATTATAATCCCGGTATCGATAAGTAATGCTCTTTTCCAGCCATTTCAAACCCTGCAAATCATGTCCCTTCTCTATAGATTTCAATACGGTCAAGTAGCAGGCTGTTTGAAAAGCAAAAACCACCTCCTGATCATTAGCATATTTGGAGGCCAGCAAATCCATTTTTTCCATGGCCTTCAGATAATTTCCATTTTGAAATAATTTCAACACCTCTTTGTTCATTTTTCCCTGAGTTAGCAACACGGGCGCCATTTTGCTAATATGTTCCAATCTCTGATTGAGTAATTTGACCAACAGGTGAATTCCCTTGCTTAAAGAGGGAGCGACCTTAGGCAATTTACCTTTGCCTCTTTGGCGTTTCTTTTTTCCCTGAGTCTTTGGCGGAGAAATTGTCCCGCTTTCATTCTGGCCGACTTTAGTATCTTGTTCCCCCTGGTTCTGGCTATTTTCAGCAAAATTCTCGCCATCTTTCCACAAACTCACCTTTATCAAATTTTCAGGAACTTGCCAGGCAGTAAATTGTACATTGCCCTCTGATTCAGGTTGAACATCTATATCCCAGGATTGAAACTCAAGGTGGCTACTTTCGGGCCAATATAGATAGAGGAGCATTAAAACTACTGCTCCCAATAATAAAATTATTTTTTTCATGAGTGATAGTTTTAGGGAAAATTTACTACCACCAGGGTAACATCATCTGCCCGGGGCTCTTCGCCAAAAAAACCAAAGGCATCTTTAACCAATTTATCCCGTAATTTTTCCGCTGATAATTCCTGGTTGGCGGTTAATAACTTTTTAATCCTTCTTTTCCCGTATTCCACTCCCTTTTCATTAGTGCACTCAATTATCCCATCGGTGTAAAATAAAATTTTATCTCCAGAGTTCAGTTGAATAGACTCCTCCCAATATTTTTCATTTTTTTCATTTCCCAGACGATTGCCTCTGGCCAATAAAGACTTCACAGCATTTTTGGCAGAAGAATAGTAAAAAGGAAAATTGTGGCCAGCATTGGCAAAGACCATCTCTTTGGTTTCATTATCATAACGGGCCACAAAAAAAGTCATAGTCCATTTTTTCTGCCCGGTTTCGGTTACAATGTTATTGAGATAACGCAAAATTGTTTTCGGAGAAATTACAATATCAGGATATTCCTGCTTTAGAGTTTCCAAAATCGAGCAGGTACTACGTACTCCGGAAGTTACCAACGCTGCCGGTGTTCCGTGGCCGGTAACATCTCCAATTAGAATATAGCTGTATTTTTCACCGTCCAGCAGATATCCGTACCAATCGCCGCCGGTTTCTGATGCTGAGCAGAAAAAACCAGCCACATCGAGATTCTTAAAAACAAAATCATTGGATGGGAAAAGAGCCTTCTGTACTGCTTGAGCGGTCCTCAACTCCTGATCCATTCTGGCTTTTTCTGCCGTCTCTTTTAAAAGTTCAATGTTTTTGACCTGGATAGTTATATTGGTCGACAGAGTTTCAGCAATAAAAATATCACTGCGGTTAAAAGAATATTTTTTAACTCCTGGCAGGTTCTGCAAAATAATAACTCCAAATATTTCATCCTGATACTTGAGGGGAATTGCTATGGAGGCTATAGTATCTTGCCCGACAGCCTCAGCTTTCCCAGTTACCATTTCGTGGCTATGGACAAAATCTACCACCATAGTCTGTTGGTTTATAAAACATTTGCCTATAATCCCCTTGCCTGGCTGATAAAGTGATTCTATCTCTGATCTGTCAGTATAGCCATGATTGGCAATATCCTTCAACAGTTGATCTTTATCATCATAAAGATAGACAACTCCCCGGGGAATTTTAGTGATGTTGATCATAGATTTAAGAGACTCTTCAAGCAAGGGAAAAAGGTTTTGCATTTTGGATATTTCCACTCCGATCCGGTGAACTTCCCCTAACTGGCGGCTAAGTTTGTTGGACTGACGGTGAGCATTGGCAAAACGGCTGGACAGGATGGCAGATTGTAATAAAATAAATACTACCAGACCGACAGGAGTCAGAAAGGCAGTGCGAATAATCTCATTAGCATAGAGCATATCATTCACAATCGTGAGTATAAGAATCATACTGCCCCCAAAAACCAGCCAGGCAGATTCTCTCCGGGCGTAAATCGCCATGCTTATGCAGAAAAATAGCCATAAAGAACTGCCTAAAAGCGCTATCTGGTAAATAAACAGATAACTTGAGTAGGTGATACTATTGGTCAAAAGGGTTAAAAGGGCAATTAGACACCCGGCTCCAATTATTATTTTTAAAAACCTTTTAGATATCTCTTTAGGAAAAAGATGGTGTAAAAATAGGGCAAAAATTGGCATCTGTAAGGGAAATATAGTCAAATACTCCATTTTGAAGCGTATTTCATACAGTTCTGTAGCGGGCCAAAATAATTCGAAATAATTGTCGGTGGCTATTTTTCGCATAAAAACACACAGACAAAAAAGAGCAAAAAATAAACTGGCCTTATCTTCACGCCGACCAAACCATAAAAGCATATGATAGATAAACATCATCAACAGGATACCCAGAACTATCATGTTTTGAACATCATTGTCCCAGTGTTCTTTACTCAACTTCTTGATAAGGCCCAACTTGGGGTTGGCAGCCAAACCGCCGCTGTTGTGATGATAATTGGAGATTCGAACTGCTACTACAACACTATCTTGGTGTTCAGATAATTTTATTAGTTTAGGTAGTAAAACCACTTGCTGCGGTAATATCTTGGGGAAAGAATCTATTTTGCTTTTACTAACTTGCCCGAGGGTTATCACTTTTTTGCCGTTTATATACAGATCAACCGCAGTATGGATACGGCCCAGGTAAAGACTCAACCCTTTTTCCCGCCAGATTTTGGAAACAGCCGGCCCTATTTTAATAGTCAGCCTATACCAAGCATATCCTGTGCCAGTATCAGTCTTATTGTTCCAATATCCCGGTACATCAATTATATCCCAGGAGACATCGTTATAATCTGGGCGGGCAAATTCTGGGCTATCTTGCATCCAGATAAATTTCCACTCTCCCTCTAGATCTACTATACCTTTTTGTTCAAGATCTATGGATGTCAAATCCAGAATACCGTTTTGGGCCTTGGGTTTTTGGGCCTTGGGTTTTTGGGCCGCTATGGCAAAATTGGTAAACACTATAAGCAATAAAAAAAACACTGTCGAAATATAAATATTTTTTCTGATTAACATATCTTGATAGTCCCGATCAGTTTGTGATTCGTAAATTGTTACCAATCGTCGGCGTCAGCAGAAGGGGTTATCGGACGGCAACTATTTAGCCATTCTTGCGTTTAAACTCCTTCATAAAAGACACTAAATTCTCAATAGCCTCTATGGAACTGGCATTATATATAGAGGCCCGGCAACCGCCAACAGAGCGGTGGCCTTTCAGCCCGCCCATTTGGTTTTCCAGCCCATCAGCCACAAACTTTTTTTCCAAATCTTCACTTGGAAGCCTGAAGGTGACATTCATCAAAGAACGGCTATCTTTTTCAGCTGTGCCCTGATAGAAATCACTGGAATCGATGTACCCATAAAGGATCTCACCTTTTTTACGGTTGATCTCCTCCATTTTGTCTAAACCGCCAATAGTTTCCTCTAACCATTTGAGCACCACCTGGATGGTGTAAATAGAAAATGAGGGAGGAGTATTGTACAGGGAGTTTTTAGCAGTATAGGTGGTGTATTTCAGCATGGAAGGCAGATTATCGGAGACCAATTTCAACATATCATCCCTGATAATTGCCATACACACCCCAGCCGGACCAATATTCTTTTGGGCGCCGGCATAGATAAACCCGAATTTATCCATATCCAATGACCGGCTCATAATATCAGAGGACATATCCGCTACAATGGGCTTGCCGTTGGTATTGGGAACACTGTGCCACTGGGTGCCTTTTATGGTATTGTTAGAGGTCAGGTGGACAAAGGTGGCATTATCAGAAAACTTTATATTTTTGGGAATATAGGAGAAATTCTTGTCTTCAGAAGAGGCCACTACCTGGTGATTCTTACCCTGAATCTGAGCCTCTTTAATAGCCTTGGTGGACCAGGTTCCAGTGTTGATATAATCAGCGCTACTGTCGCCAGGCAGAAAGTTCATGGGAATCATGGCAAACTGCATACTGGCGCCGCCTTGAATAAAGAGCACGGTAAAACGGTCGTCCAACTTTAAAAGCCGTTTAGTCCTGGCCACGGCATCGTTGATAACATTGTCAAAATCTTTGGAGCGGTGGCTGATCTCCATAATAGACATGCCGCTGTTGTTGTAGTTGAGCAAAGATTCTTGGATCTCCTCTAGTACAGGAAGGGGCAGGGCAGCAGGACCTGCATTGAAATTATAAATACGGTTATGTTTCATATCATTTTCCTTTCACTAAATAACCATTAATACATAGGATCCATATAATTAAGAAAAAGCATAAACACTATAACAAAATTTCCGACTATTGATAATAGAAAAATGGATGATGGTAGCCTTTTTGCTCATTTAATGTTATTATTACTATAATAGATTATGCAACTAAAACAGTTTAATGATATTTTTCTATCAATCAACACCATTTGCAGGAGTAAAACGATATGAAGTATGGACACTTAGAAGGTCATGTATATTGCCGCTATGCCAAAACCCCGCCTATAATCAATTCTAATTTTGCCGAACAATACGGAGTTGAGGCCTCCTTACCTGCTACTTCTGGCAGTTTCATGTTAGAAGAGGGTAAAACCGTCAAACTGCGGCTGGTATTCGACAACCGGCGCAAACGGATGACCTGTCACGCCCAGGTCGATTGGGTAAAAAAGGAAGAGAACGGAAAACAACTGATCGGTTTCAGCCACCTTTCCCTTAGTGATGAAGAATTTAAGGTGCTGCTCAATAACTTTGCAGAGACTCCCCAGCAGGGTTTCACCTTTGGCGATACAGTCAGGGATGGAACCGATGATATTGCACCTCTGGTAAAAACCGCGGATGCCAAGGATATAACCCGGATCAAAGCCATCACCATACCGGTCGGGTTGATCGAAGAAATAGATTCAAAACGAAAAGAAACACCTTTTTCAGAATTTGTTATTAGGGCACTGAAGGATTATTTGGGGAAATAATTTTCTGGTAAATTATACTCTGGGTATATAGCTTTTAACAAATCAACAGGTTATTAACCATATTGACTAAATCATCGGTATTAAAGGGTTTGGTTATCCAACCCTTTACCCCCTCTTTCTCCGCTCGTTGTATTGATTCCTCATCCGTACGGGTGGTAAGCATTATCACTGGAATTAAGCGGCAGGAGGGAATTTTCCTTAACTCTCGCAAAAGATCCAAACCATTCATTTTAGGCATATTTACATCCAGCAAAATTAGATCTGGACAATAGTTTTTTAATAAATTCAAAGCCTCCAGACCATCCTCGGCATCATTAACATTATAACCCGCTACCTGCAACACCATTTTTACCGTAGTTCTCATTGATAAGGAATCATCGACAATCAATACATTTTTCATAATAGGTCCTTTTTATGGAACAACTGTTATTGATTATTATAACCGCTTTTTACTACTGCTTAATCTGAGATAACGGGCTGCGAAGTTTTAGACATGGCAAAACGGTTATATAACACAAAAATAAAAGCAGTACCAAACATCAATATCCCAAAACACATCCACATCAGGTCGGGACGCTGCAGATCTCTGGCCAGCCAGCCGTAGAACTGGCCGGATAAAATTCCACCAAACAGATTGCCCAGAGCAATAGCTACAAAATAGTAACCCATATACAAGGCCTTTTTATCATCCGGTGCGATGCGTCCTACATACTCCTGGCTGGTGGGGCTGGCCATCATTTCACCAAAGGAAAAAATGAACAAACCCAGGCAAACAAACCAAACCGAGCCACCGGCTCCCAACATCCCCTCTGCACCGGCAAAAGTGGAGAGACCTATCCCTACTCCAGCTACAACCATCCCCACAATCATGGTGAAAAATCGGTTAAATCGTCCCATCATAAAAGAGACTAAAATCTGAAAAATCACAATAGCGCCGGCATTGATATTAATAATAAATTCAGGGTTAAATTGGCGGGCAGATATAATCACCCGGTCGGTCAATTTTTTCTGGTCGTTTTCCGCTTTTTGGATCATCTGCTCCAGTTTGTCCGGCGATATACGAATCTTGCTGGCTAAAAGAGAATGGGAGCCTTTCTCCAATTTCTCTTTGGTAAGCCCCCCTGTTTGAGAAGCCTGCAAGAGTTTATCCAGGGTGGCCTCGATAGTTGCCCTTTCCTCTTTGCTTACCGTAGCAATTTTTGAGGCGATCCCTTTATTGGGATCCTGGCTGTCGCTCTCACCAAAAACCCCTTCAAATGTGGAAATTAACGGTCTGGTGTCAGTAAAGTCACGGATATATTCCGGCATGGTGAGAAATATTTGGTTAAAAGAGGTCCAAAAACCGGACATGATCAATAAAAACAGGGCGAATCGCCAATTGCTACAATGCATGCGCTGCCGTAGCCAACCAGTAGTACCACTTTCAGAACTATTTTTATGGTTTTTGGGCAACCTACGATCATAAAGAAAATTGAGTAGTAGCCACAGAAAACAAAATATACCGCAGTTGGTCCAGGTAAACCAATCCTGACCCAGGCCGGCCATCATCAAGGCCACCAGGACAACTCCCACAGTCAGAAAAAAACGCAGATTGCCCAATACATCAACAGCGTTGTCGATTACCGACCGTTTGGGCTGGTCCGGCTTAACCTCTACTGCCGGCGGATCTTTATAGAAAAAAGTAACTATCAGCAGATTGACAAACGCCCAGAAAGAGCAAGCTATAAAGACATAATTCCAACTCCAGCCCCTGACTATGCCCGCCACGATTGGGCCGACAAACCCGCCGATATTAACCATCATGTAAAAAAGTCCAAATCCTAAAGCGGAATTTGATTCATCTGTTACCCGGGCTACCGTGCCCACCACCACAGGTTTGAAAATTGCCGCCCCCACCGCAACAAACATGAAGGCTAAAAAGAAACCGGGTAAAGATGTGAATTGCCCCAGGGAATAGTAAGAGACGATCATTATCAAAAAAGCGATGATAAACATCTTTTTAAAACCAATTTTGTCTGCCAGGGCTCCAGTGATAACCGGCATCAGGTATAGAAAAAAGGGGACAATACCCTGAAGGTTTCCCCTTACTTCGGTGGAAAAACCTAAGCCGCCGTTTTCCGGAGGAGCGGTAACATAGAGGGCCATTACCGTGAACCAGCCATACCAAGACAGCCGTTCGAAAATCTCCATGGTGTTGGCCACCCAAAAGGCTTTGGGATAACTTTTAATCTGATCTATAAAACCTTTACTTTGAGCCATCTACCGGTCTCCTAATAAATAATTTCTTTTCCGAAACCTCCCTTCTGCTCCTAATTTGCAATGAAGTGACTTCTCGGACGAGAATTTGAGTTATTTTATATTTAAAAAAGATATTCTATCTGGGCACTTTTTAACAATTTATCCATATATTCTTTAATTTTTTCAGGTTTAACCCGTTGGCTTAATATTTTGTTTTTAATAAATTGCTTGACCTCATCCAAAGTGCTGTAGCCAGCCGTTATTATGCCGGTGACTTTGGCGATATGATAGCCAAACTGAGTTTTAAACACTTCGGAAACTTGCCCTTTTTTCATATTGAAAACAATCTCACTAAACTCCTTAACCATCATATCCTTGGTAAACTCACCCAAATCACCGCCGCTGGCGGATGATGGACACTGAGAATGTTTTTTGGCCATAGCAACGAAATCTCCACCCTTTTTAATTTTTTCTAAAACACTTTTAAGTTTTGTTAACTTCCCCTGTTTGGTTTTTTCGTCATCTTCTGGAGCAACTTTTAACAGGATATGACTGGCTTTGACTTTTGGCTGCCTTTTAAACTCCTCTTTATTTTTCTGGTAATAGTCGTTGATGTGCTTATCTGTAACTTGAAAGTTAGTATTAAAAACCCTGGAAAAGAGTTTTTCCATTAAAAGAGTTTTGCTTACCATTTTCTTTAGATAGTCCTCCGACTGTCCCATTTGAGCGGCAAATTTTTTATAGTTTTGATCTCTCATAATTTCACCCATTTTTGAAGCAATCTCTTGAGCGGTTATCTTAATACCGAGTTTTTCAGTTTCTTCCTGCATAATGGTAAAATGGATAGTTGATTCTAAAATCTGTTTTTTTATCTTCTCTGCCTCCTGGGGAGGGATCCCCTTTAAAACCTTTTTCATTGCCTCAACTTCGTCCTTGATATCTTCCACTTTAATTACCTTGCCGTTGACTTTGGCTAAAGGGCCAGATTCCGGTATTTTGTCTCCTTTAGGAGCAGGTTTTGGTACGATTGACGGCATCGATTTGGCAGATTCTTTTTGGACGATTTCTCCAGTTGGCGGAACGGGAGTATCAATAGTTTTTTCAGCGGTGGTTAAGTCATTTGGTTGAGAACCCAGATCATCTCTTTTACAACCAGATAAAAGAGCAAAAACCATTATGCTGATAATGATAACAAAAAATAAGAGTCTTAATTTCACTTTAGCACCTCCATGAATAGGACTGGTCTGAATAGTATAATTTCAGAAATCAATTGTTGGCTTAAAAACCAAAGTTTGGGATACATATTAATAAAAAAAGAAGTTAATTACAACCTAAAAATAAGATCGGGTCCATAGAAGACTCTCACCCACAAAGTGGATGCACCCTACCAGGCGCGCACCTTTTAAAAAAAAAGCGGCTCCACTTTTTGACGGGAAGCCGCTTTTTCTTGTTCAACAATTTTGATCTTTTAGTGGTCTTTTATGAAATCACGCACGCAACGCACATATTTCCGCTGATCGTGCCGCGGGTAAACCCGCCGCCAACGGGGAAATTCACGGCCCCAGCCACTAGAAACTGCTGCCTGATAAGAGGTCCAATACCAATCAGTTTCGAAAAATAGTTTACGGAACTCCTCTTTGGCCCGCATATCGTCATACTCTTCCTGGTTGGGCAACCGCCAGTCGGTAAAGCCGCCATACCTGCCTTGATTAAGAATTTGTGGGTAATCCATGGCCTGCTCCCAATTCAATCTCTTGTTGGAATAGGCATTTTGCCACATCAGGCCGGTTTCTCCATCAGTTATGCAGGGACCTGATAATTTTTTTCCTCTCATACTTACCTCCCATCTTCTATTCTTGCAAATTGGTTCCTAATTATTAGTATAGCAATCAAGTCTCATTTTGTCAAGTTGTCAACACGCGCCTTTTTTAGGCGATTATATTTTGGGATAGTGACAGAAATAATTTTGCCCAAAATCGTTAAAAAACTGCTAAACTCGGCTATAAAGTCGAGCAACTCACTCATAACTTGAGGATACCTGGCTATGTATAAAAAAAAATTCCTTAAACTGCTGGTTTACCTGGCTCTGGAAAAACGGCGGACTGTTCTTATCTTTTCTCTGGTCAGCACCTTAATCTCTCTGGTATTGGCCAGCCAAATTAAAATGAGTTACCAATGGACTCACCTTTTGCCGGAAACCATGCCGGTAGTGCAGGAGTATAAACGGATTGATAAAGATTTTTCCAATCCCGGCAACTATCTGGTGGTTATTGAAAGAGACATTGAAGGAAACAATGAGGAAGACAACGAAATATTACTGGAACAGGTCACTGAAGAGGTTATCGAAAGCCTTAAGAAGGAGACTAAATGGGTTAAATTGGTAGTTGGCAAAATGCCTGAACAATTTGTCCTGAAACACGGCTTGCGAACTATGGAAATTAAGGATCTGAAGCGAACGGTTAATCTTTTTTCCGATCCCCGGCTACTCCCTTTTCTTACTCATCTCAATAATGATTTAGAAAAAGAATACGTTGGTGATGAAGAAAATATCCGCAATAACCAACGAGACGTGGTTAACCGGATGGATTCCATAGAAAAACTGGTGCTGGCCATCTCCAGTGCCGCCGACAGCAATTCCAAGACTGATGTAAAACGGGTAATCAGAGATTTAACCACTGGCAATCCCTATTATTTCTCTCCAGATCGCCAAATGACCATGGTGCTTTTAGCCTCCACTTTTAGTATTGATGATTTTGACCAGTATTTACCAATGGATGAAGATCTTCAGGTCTTACTCAAAAACATAGAAAAGAAATATCCCGGTATAAAAATCAGGCGCACCGGCATGGTCCCCATTGGTGCTGACGAGATGAGGACTCTTGGTCCTCAAACCATGATACTGACTATTTTGGCCTTGTTGTTGGTGCTGATTATGCTACGCTGGAACTTTGGAGACTGGCTGACACCTCTATGGGGAATTCTACCACTCCTGATAGGCATAAGTTGGTCCATGGGTTTTTACGCTGTAACTATCAAGACCCTGAACCTGATTACCGCCATGATTATGCTGGTTTTAATAGGTATTGGCATCGATTTTTCCATCCATATCTTAAATCGGTTCCGGGAAGAAAGGCTCAAAGGCGGCACCCTTGAGCAAGCTCTTACCTTGGCTGTAGTGGGAACCGGCCGGGGAGTGATGATGGGGGCGATTACCACGGCTGCTGCTTTTTTCGCCACCATGATTTCTGAATCCAAAGGCACCTATGAATTCGGTTTCTGCGCTGGTTTCGGCATCCTCTTTACCCTGGGAGCCATCCTGCTAATTCTCCCCTCTTTGTTGGTATGGCATGAACAACGAAACATATCCCGGCACAAAAAGATAAAAAGTCCGAATTTCGCTCCCCTGGGACGCTTTACCCAGAGTTTTGTAAAATGGCGCTGGCTGATTTTATCTTTCACTATTATCTCCCTGGCTCTGGGCTTTTGGATAAAAGACCAAATTCCCTATGAATACAATTTTCTGGAAATGGAGCCGCAAGTGGACTCGGTTTTTTTGCAAAAAGAGATTATTGACCGCTATAAAATGAGCCCGGAGATGAGCAGTGTAGTGGCAGATAACATCGGCCAGGCCCGTAAACTGACCAGGGCGTTTAAAAAGAAACGGCTGGTAGGCGATATCGACAGTATCTCATTTTTGATCCCCGACCCAAAATGGCAAGAGAAAAATGACCGGTTGGTGGAAAAATTACACCAGTTCTTAATGGATTCTGAAAAAAATCATTCATCAATAGCATCGAAAAATATTCGGACCGGCAACCAGAAACCCAAAGAGAATAGTCTGGCCGCTCAAATCAATCTTGAATCTTTAACTGCTCAGTTGGAAAGGCTATATCAAAATATTCTGGAGATGGAAGAGTTGTCCTATATCGGCGGGCAGGATAGGGTGGTTGCCAAATTGGAGCGCCTCACCGGTGGAGAAAAAGGAGGAGGCCCTCTGGCAAAATTGGTTGAACAGTTTAAAATCGGCCAGAGAGTGGATAAAGAACATTTACAGAAATTCTTTGAGCGCTTTCAAAAATTACTGGCCGCCAGGCTTAAAGAGATGAGCGCCAACCGGGGTCCGGTTACTGAAGATATGCTGCCTCCGGAGATCTTAAACCGCTATAAAAGCAGCAAAGGTGGATACCTGGTTCAGTTGTATCCTCGCTATTTTATTTATGACAAAGAGCCATTGGAGAGATTTACTGCTACGGTGTCTAAAATAGCGCCCCAGATTACCGGTATTCCCGCTTTGATGCTGGAGATGAACACTCAACTTATCAGTGATGGTAACCTGACTATCCTGGCCACAGCCGCGGCTATTTTTTTACTGCTATTATTGGATTTCAGGCGTATTTTACCAGCCTTGCTGGCAGTGGTTCCCCTGGGAGTGGGAGTGACCTGGATGCTGCTGGCTGCCTGGGCATTAGGGGTCAAATACAACATGGTCAACCTGATAGCGGTACCGATTATGATTGGCATTGGCGTGGATGATGGAGTACATGTGCTGCACCGATATTTGGAAGACAGGAGCAAATCTTTATCAATCATATTTACCAGCGTAGGCCGGGCAGTGATGATGACCAGTTTCACCACTATGATCGGTTTTGGCAATATCGCCTTTTACGCCCATCCCGGCATGGCCAGCCTGGGGGTAGTGCTACTGATCGGGGTGGGAGCCTGCCTGTGCTCAACCATTTTGGTAATGCCCCCCTTAATGCACGTGGCCAGCAGGTTTTTAACCGAAAGACAAGGGGATCGGCCTGGGCACTGCTAACAGTTGATTGCCCACGCCTGTTCAGGAGAACTATATGCCTAAGTCACCCCAAAAACAACAATCTCAAATTGACCCCAGACCAGATACCACCATCAATTTGCCGGCTGAAGAGATCCTCTGGGATCCCCAGTGGCCGGATTCGGACAAGATAAAATTTATGCTGACTAATCTAAAAGATTTGGACAGTTTGGGAAAAAAAATAAAAAAAAGCGTGGCCAGCCAGGCTGGCAATAATAAAGAGATCCGAAAACTAATTGACCGCAGCCGGGTTGCCAGAGCCAATTTCAACCGGGTTCACCAGGCCCTAGAAGAGATCAATATCGATGACTTTTCAAAGTGGTCCGGCCTGGTTGAACAGATGAAAGAGTTAACCTCCTCCTGCCGTCAGGCGAATGAAGTTATCTTAGCCTGGCTGAATCAATCCGGGCCTCTTACCCAACAGCAATTGCTGGCCAACTGGTTTCCTACTGGCGCCCTGGTTGGCAGGCGAAACATGGGCCTGGCCGAAAATATCTCCGGTTTTGTAGACCGGATGCTGCCTCTGGCCTGGAATTTTAACCTTAATATCTCCATCCTATTTGGTTCTGACTTGGCTGATGTGGCTAGAGAGTTAGCCCGGCGCGGACAGACTCGAATTGTCCTTTTTCTTGAAGATCAAAAAACCATTGAAAACCTGCCGTCCCTGATAACGGTGGTCAGAAACGAACCTGAATTGCTAAATGCCATGGACAATCTTTCCTCTCCTTTGCCGGAAACTATCATTGGGAAATCTCTCTTAAAAATGGCTCTTTCCCGCCCAAAACTTGAGTATCTTACCAGTATCCTGGAGAACTTTTTCCGTAATAAAATGATATTAAATTTTCGGCAAAAACATTTTGCTAAAATATCTATTCCCCAAACCCTTAGCAACCTGAATCAATTTACCCGCTGGCCCCTGGTCTCGACCCTAAAAAATAGATGGCAGAAAAAACCAATTGTCTTGATTGCCCCTGGCCCCTCTTTGGCAAAAAACATCGATCTCATCCAAAGCCTAAAGGGCAAAGCCCTTTTACTGGCCTATAGCAAAGCATTGGCGCCCCTCAAAAAAAAGGATATCATCCCCGACATTGTCCAGGTAGTGGCTCCTTCTGATATCTGCTACCATTTTGACGACTATCCAGTTGAACAACTAAAGGCGGTAATTCTATCCGGTCAAGTTAATCCAAAGGTATTAGAACTCAACTTTAAACAGGTTTTTTTATACAACAGTGAAACCAACATCGCTCAATGGCTCGACTACCTGTTTGACAAGGAAACCTATTTACACTCTAGTGTCACGGTGGCAACCGCTGCTTTTTCATTAGCTAAACTTTTAGGCTGTGACCCGATAATTCTGGTTGGACATGATTTGGCTTTTCAAGATGGGCGGATTTACGACCATACTGTTCACGACAAACACACCAGAGTCAACCTGTCAGATGACAATAAAACTTTTACGATTAAAGGCTGGAGCCAAAAAGCCAATAAAATGGATAACCAACACAGCCACATTAATCTGACCGGCCAGGAAGAGATGGAGGAAACCCGGGGATATTTTGACAAAAAAGTGCTGACTTTTAAAAATTGGAGCATCACTCGCGAATTTCTTGAAGATTCGGCCCTGGAGATTAAAGAACAGGTTCGAATAATCAATAGTACAGAGGGCGGGGCCTATATTGACAACATGGAGCATATCCCCTTGAAAACCGTGGTGGAACAGTTCGATTTTAACCACATTCAAAATTGGGAACCCTTTTCCACCAATCTTCTTATGGTCTCCGACAAAGAAAAGAAAAGAAAATACCTGAAAAAAGAGAAGGGTAATTTAAAATTGAGTTTTAAAAAGTGCCTATATTTGGCCCGACAATGCGCCCGGCTCAACCAGTCATCTTCCCTGCCTTCAGATAAAATAAAGCGGCTGTTATCCTTTGAGGACAAGTTGCTGCGCGCACTAAAACCGGCTCTCACCTTTATCTATATGCACAGTGAAAACCGAGTTATCGATACCATCAAATGGGCACACGAGACCACCATTCCAGAAGAACGTTTCTGCGCCAACCATAGATTGTATCAAGCGGTTATCAAAGCCTGCACTGACGGCAATAAATGGCTCGAGTAGGCAGACCGTTTTACAATTCTCTGCCAATAACCCTACCGATCCCTTCTATCTCCCGCATTAATTTGTCAAAAGCCTTAAAGCCCAGGGCCTGCAATGGATCGACCCAGGCTTTCTCCGGATCTGGATGAACCTCAATTAGAAGACCATCCGCCCCTGCGGCTATGGCAGCCCTGGAAATGGCAGACACGTAGTCTCTTTTAAAGGTGGAGTGGCTGGGATCGATAATAACCGGCACTGAAGGGCAATATTCCTTTAGAGCCGGGATGGCCTGAATATCGATAATGGCCCGGGATTCAACGTTATGAGTGTGGGGAGAGCAAACACCGCGCTCACAAAAGAGAATGTTCTCTTTTCCCCTGGCATCAAAATGCTCTCCCACCCCCAGAAGTGAACGGATACTCTCCCCGTAATGACGTTTTATCATAACCGGCTTGTCGGTATGAGCCAGCGCTTCGATAAGGTCCATATTGAACATGTGACGGTACCCAATCTGGAACACATCGACATATTGGCTGAGCATCTCCACCGAATCGGCATAGAGTACTTCCGAGATAATCGGCAAGCCATATTTGACACCTGCCTCTTTAAAATAGGCAAATCTTTTCTCCGCCATTTTGAACAACTCTGGTTTGGAGAGAACCTGCATCCGGTCAAAAGCCGGTGGTTCAGAAGAATCTGCATCAGGTTGGCCAATCGGGTCCCCATAAGGAAAAGTGAGCGGTTTAAAAACACCGCCCCTTAACATGGCGGCGCCCGACTCTTTAACCGCTTTGGCGATTTGAAATATTTGGCTTTTACTCTCCACAGTGCATGGGCCAGCCATGATGGTGAGTTTTTTGCCACCAATCTTTACCTGACCGGCCTCAACCTGCCTGGCAAAATCTTTCCTGGTGATCAAAGGTATATTTTTAGCAATATCATCGGCCGAGATATCTTTCATAACTATTTTTCCCCTTTAAAGATGTTAACAAATCCTTACCAAAGTCCCGCTTAATTACAATCAGTGGCATTTGTACAATTCATCAAAAGCCTGCAGAGAACTATTTTATCCAATTGTGTTCAGGGTCTTCAAATTGAGCCAGATTATTACCCTCTCCACCCAGAAAAAACAGATAATAGAGAGTATATCCTGGAGCGGCTACCACCTGGTGGTATCCCCAGGGCATAAAGGTAACCGTCCCATCCTCCAAATGAACCAATTGATTGCACTTCCGCTCCGGGGAATAGATCCTCTCAACCCCCCACCCCTGAGGTTTATCGGTTTTAAAATAGTATAACTCCTCGTGAAGCGACTCATAGGGCAAATTAACCTGCTCATGTTTTGCCGGTGGTATCCCCGACCAATTCCCCGGCGGATTGATGGTCTCTCCCAGGATCAGATTGACTGCCGGAGAATCAGGACCTAAAATGATCCTCACCTCTCGGGTCCAATTATCTTTTCCCACCTCCATTACTTTTATCTGCTTTGGAGAAATAATCTGCTCCCTGGTTTTTTTTTCACATTTGCATTTGCAAACAGCAACCAATGCCTGTTCACTTTGAATTGAATAATGGGTATCAACCGGTATATAGGCGCCAAAAGGTAGCCCGTCAAACACATTTTTCCGCTCGCCAATATCTTTATATTGATTCTCATTGATGGTTATATCGCAGACCCCCTGGAGAATAATCAGGGCAGTTTCACTCTCTTGGCTATAATCTTCATAAGGGGTTGACCGGTTAATATTGGCCAAAATAAATCCCTTGATATAGTTGAATTCACTGCACAATTCAACCTCATTACTACCAACTTGATCTACTGCTTTATCACTAAATTTTGTTTCCATTTATCGCCTCAAACTTTCTGGATTCCCGCTCCCCAATAGGAATCGTAGACACATTTTGCAAGAATGACGAGATTACTACCCGTCCGGAAATTCACCTGGTCGCGAGAATTGGGAGATTATCAAAATATGCTTTAAAATTTCTCCAGATAAATAACCGTCATAGTCGATCTCTTTTAGCACCTCGACAATACCTCTAATATCAAGGTGGCCTTCTCCCGGTGATCTTCTATTGCTGTCGGCAATATGAACATGCTGTAAATAGTTCTTTGATCTTCGGAAACTCTCCAGGATATCAGCCTCTTCAATATTCATATGAAAGGTATCTAAAAGCAAAGCCAGGTTTGAACAACCAATCTCCTCTATAAAATCGATAGTTTCCTCGGCAGAACTTAAATAATCACCTTCATACCGGTTCAATGGCTCAATCAATAAGGTTATCCCTTTGGGCAAAGAGTAATCTGCTAACAGTTTGAGACCCTCTTTAAAATAGGCGATCTTTTGAGCCCGCCGGTTTGGCTCCAGACCCATCCGGCCGCGAATAAGGCCTATAATTACCCTGGTCTTTAGATGGCAAGCCAAATCTACATGCTGCTTAATCCTTGATATCGTCCGAAAACGAATTTCCTGGTCATCATCAGTCAGGGAGAGGGAATCGTCAACCAGGGCCTGCCCGGTGCCGATAGCGGAAACTTCCAGCCCGGTTTTATCCAAATCAGACAGCAATTTTTTGAGATCAACAGTTTTTGGCGAACGAACACTCAACTCCACCCCATCAAATTTAAGGTCTGCCATCAATTTGATATTTTTCTGCCAATTCCCACTGGCAATTGCCTCAAACCTGGTTTCTGATATAGAGACGGCAAAACTCAACTTCATCTCTTTCACCACAAATCTTTCCTCAGGCTTTGATAAAAGTCCAGACGTTCAGCAGAATTGTTTAAATCTTCCATAGACTGGGAGAGTTGGAATACCATCTCCACGGCTCTACTCATAGAAATATAGGCATAAAGACCCAGGCGTCCAATAGTAATGAAATTATTGATCTTCGATGCTTCGGCCAGAATGTTATCGAGATTGATCAAATTTTCATGACTCGATATGGGATATATATTGTCCTCCTGTTCAATCCTGCGATTTAATTCTGTCGCTTTAATTTCATTATCGATAAATTGATCAATTTCCTCCATAGATCCTGGCTTCAACGGCTGTTTCACTCCATAGGGGAGGGCGAAAGAGATCAACGACTTGCCCTTTACCTTTTGGCCAGAATGTTTGGGGTATTCGATTATTCTGGTCCAGGGATAATTATTGGGAAAAGTTGTGCTATAGGTTGGCATTAACGATTCCCTATCCAAGACCACAAAAACTTTCCTGATCCCTCTCCAACTCAACTCTCCTTTAAAAAAGAGATCAATGGGTAAAGTATTGATCACCAGATCATCAGGAGCCACCTGAACAACCATTGGTTTATCTTCAGTCAATTCACGGCAATTAATGGTTTTGATTAGATTATCTTCAATTTTAGCACCAGTTATCCTAAGGTTTAAATAGTGCCTGGAACCATGACTCAATTTTTCGAAAAAATGTCGGTATGAGCCTGGATGACCAGCCCATTTATTGCCAAACATCTTCGGGTTATCTTCTTTAAGAGATAACGGTCTGCCTTTTGCCCATTCAGCGGACATTTGGCTTGGTGGTATGCCCCACTGTTTAATGTTGTAGTTTTTCACAAAAGTCTGGTACGCTTTCAGCCCGATTTGACTGATCATATAGTTTTCAAAATTGCTGTAATCGGGTGGTTGGGGCGAACATGACACTCCCAGACGGGTTAAATTTCTATTGCTGATGGGGAAATCATAGAGTTCTTCATATTTGCCCACTTTACCATCGATGCTGCAGCGGACATAATAGTCAAACAAGTTGTTGGCAACCAGTGACAACCAAAACTTCTTTTGCTCTTCAGTAGTTGTATAGAGGATATGGGGACCATATTCGTAATTTATCCCCTCTATCTTATGAGTCTGGCAAATTCCGCCCAGGTAATTTTTTTGTTCAAAGACCTTCACTTCAGAGAATTTATCTTGTAATTTATAGGCGGCAGTGAGTCCGGTTAAACCGGCGCCTAAAATGTAGCACTTAGCCATATTTCATTCCTTTAATTATTAACCTTGGATAACCTGTTTTACTTTTTCGATAATTTCACTATTGACTGGTTGCTCTACACGAACATTTTTGTGTTCATAATTTGGCAAAACCAAATTGTTGTTTTGATCATACATTTTATTATATAAAAGCGCTTTAACTTGTTTCCCCACCGGTTCTAAAGACATTTTGCTGATTTGGTCATTAAAATTGAAACATTCAGGAGCAACTGTATAATGGGTGCAGATCACCGGGGTATCACTACAGGCAATCGCTAAATGCTGAGGGCCGGAATGGCTGCCAAGATATAAAACACTCTCCTGGATCTCTTTAATTTGGGCTTGAAGAGATAAATTCTGCTGGCTAAGGTCGTGGCAATTTTTCATGGGCGTCATAGAGCAATCGCCCAGGCGGACAATTTCATGAGTTGGATAAGTAGTCTTTAGTAAGTCGATTAATTCCTGGGACTGCTGTGGCTTGACATTTCTCGATTCAGCCCCATAATCACCCTCCCTGAAATGAACCGTTATCTTCTTTTGCTTTTTCTCCTTCTGGAGGCACAGTTTGGGCAATTCAATACCATATTTTACAAATAATTCGGCCCGTTTTTCCCATATCCGCCAGCCGGCGTTATATTTATACCGGTCAAGCAGTGGCAGGTAACGGGTTTTTTCAATCTGAAAGTTAATATGACTTGCTTTTATTTCATCCAATATACTGTGAATAATACATTCCTGCAAAGTTACATTGAGAAATCGCTGGTTGCTCAAGTTCAAAGTGGAAAGCCGGTTCTTTTCTTGATCCGGCAGCAGGGTAATATCAATAAGATAATCGATGGAACTATTCAGTTCGGCCAAGTATTGAAGATCGGGCCTGTTCAACGGCATTATCAGCATAATGGCTGCCTGGCTATTCTCTTTTTTCTTCTGCTTGATAAACTGGTGCAGAACAATAGAGTCACCAAAAGCAATTGGCCATATCATCGGGAAAACGATTAACTGCCGCTGTTGGTCGGACAAATCAATAATTACCTGTTGTAAAACATCTTGATAGATACTTGAATAATCGGGACCGATCTCGCTTAGTTCTTTCAATTCCCTGATAACCTGTATACCCGTTTGCAGGATATTGGTACCTTTTAGCAAATTGAGATATCTTTGAAAAATCTCACTGCCGGGTTCAAACCTGAACAGTAACTGGTAGAGGCCAATAGCATGGTAAACCGCTTTGTCAGTATAATTGCCGCGGATATAACTCATTAGCAGCAAATAGTCCAGATCAGGATTGGTCTGGCCGGTTTTCCGCTGATAGTCTAAAATAGATTTAATACATTGGTCAAAAAGACCACGGCTGAATGCTAGATATAAATTTTCCATTGTGTAGAATATGTTACCGCAAATATGATTACTATAAAAGAAAAAATATCACTCCCTGAAAAAGAAAGCAAAAAAACACTTTACAGAGTCAATTAACTGTGTGATTTTTTAAGGTGGAACTAAAAATAATGAATCTCTGGACAGCACTGCAAAGATGGATGTAATTATGGACAGAATTTTTGCTGCAAAGTTTATATCTGGTTGGCAACTTTTTAGAAATGAAAAGAATTCCCGGGATTTTAATGCCGGGTTGACATGGAACCTAACAATTTGGGTTAGCGTTATCTATTGCTTATCATTTTTCTACTTTTGCCCCTATACTTTTGGGCAGGAGACGAAAAATAAACTTCCCTCGGCTGAGTCAATTCTGGAGCAAATCGATAAGGCGGAAGGGTTTATAACTGTTTTTATGGAGATGGCCCAAACCATCACCACCAGTGGCGGCTCAAAACGAACCATGGTGATCCAGGGGTGGGCTATAAACAATGGGGAAAAGCAGGTTTCTGTTTACCTGTCGCCTGCCCGTATTAAGGGAGTAAAAATCTTAATCCTAAAACACGGTGATGATATCTGGTACTATTCTCCTTCTACCCGCCGCACCCGAAAAATTGCCTCTCATGCCCGTAAAAAGAGGGTGATGGGCTCTGATTTTACCTATGAAGACAATGCTGGCGGCAATTACCGCGAGAAATATCGGGGTAAAACTCTGCAGATACAAAAAGAGGGGGGAAAAGATTGTTACCTGCTGCAATTAAAACCCACTCCCAAAGGCCCCACTTACGATAAAATTCTCCTGTGGGTAGGAAAACATGACTATCTGGTCCGCAGAGTTGATTTTTTCGACTCCGGAGAAAAAAAACCTCATAAGCGCTTGATTCTGGCAGATGTTCAAAAAATCGGCAAAAAATTGGTGCAGATGAGCATAACCATGACCAACCTGGAAGATGGTGGCCAGACCCTGAATGTGTTAAAAAAAGTTAAATTCAACCATAAGATGCCCAAAGATATTTTCAACCCCAGACGGCTGGGAAAGAAGATCAGGGATTAAAAAATGCGATTGATTAGTTGTCTGTTGTTTCTATATTATTTCCTTATTAATAGTGCTGCCTTAGCCTTTGATCAGGACAATATACAGGCTGGCGGCTATTTTGAGAGCACCACCTTGGGTGATTACCGGAAAGACAAAAAACTTTTTCCCATTTTACAAAACTTTCGCACCCGCTTGAATCTTAATGCTAGCGGGGGAGAAATGGTGGAAGTCGGAATTTCCATTATCGGCAATCTATACACCGGCGCCACCACCTTTGAGCTTTTCGATTTTCTTTCGCAAAGAGAAAGAAATACTATACCGGCCTTTGCACAACCATACCTGATCCATACCATGCAGAACCAACTTTGGCTGCAAGAGGCTTTTGGGATGTTTTTTGCTGGTCCATTAAAATTTTGTGCCGGCCGCCAAAAAATCTACCTGGGCACTGGGTATGCCTTTAATCCTATCGATTTGATCAACCGTAAAGATCCCCTTAATCCCGGATATGAAGTGGAGGGGACTGATGCCATTATGGGGAGCCTCACCTTTCTGGAAGATAATGAGTTGGAGATAACCTACTTTTTTGGCACCTCCCATCAGCGATCCCGTGATTTCCAGCGGGTCGAAGACGGAGACTGGATGTTGAGGTTGAAAACCCACCAGGATCTTTGGGATATCTCTCTGCTCTATGTGGCCGCCACAATTCAACGACAAGATCTGCAGAGCGTGTTAGCCAATAAAATTGCGCCGGAAAATGTCCTGGGACAGACCCGCTGGCATCTGGCTGGAGGTAGTTTCAGCGGAGAGATTTTGCAGGTGGGTCTGCACGGTGAGGGAGGATATGTATGGGCGGAAAAAAACCGGGGACAATATAACCTGGAAGGGGCGGAAAAGAACCATTTCCGTTTT
>CAZTWC010000022.1:15576-24223 GCA_964617105.1 uncultured Myxococcia bacterium | reverse complement strand
TCTGATTTGCCCTTAAGCCAGATTGAGGGGCGGTTGGAATTGATCACCACTGCTATCGAGGAGGGTAGCGCCGATTTTATCGCCTTTAAGGTGAGCGGCCAACCCTATTTTTTTTCCTCCTCCTTTCCGGCCGATTTTTCTCAGGTAGTATATCGAAATCTGTCCCTGCCCAAGAGATACGATGCCGACTTGCATCGCCAAATAGAGGAATATGGAAATCACCAACCAGGCCGGCTGGAACCTCATTATTTAGGCTCCATCTGGGCCCACGCTCTATTTAGACTGGAGAGTGAAGTGATTCCCGGTCTCACCGGCCAATTCTTGTATAACTTTTTTAAAAAGTTTAAGAGCCTGATAACCACCCACGCCAGCCAATTTGATTTTACCCTGGCGGCTAACTATTTTATCTCTCAACTCCCCGATCAGAAAAGGGAAAAGGCGTCTCAAATATTTAAACAGGTTTATCCGGCTCTGGCTGGTAAGATTGATGGCCTTCTCAAAAAATGATTAAAAAATGCTATAATTCATGGGTCAACCCGGCATTGAAATCCCGGGAATTCTCTTCGTTCTTAAAATATCCTAAGAGATGCTTTAGAGTATGGAGTTATCTCCTCCTGATTTTTTTATTGGTTGGAGGATTTTTTCTGACCAGGCCGGTTTTTGCCAAAGAGCATCTGCCCCAGGTTGGAAAGCAGTATGTTCTCTCAGGTTTTTGGGGTGTGGAGTATAGTCGGGATACTCTGGGCAATGGTTTCATGGGCCAGCAATCCCGAGGGGGAGGTCTTACCGGTTTTGTTCATCCGCGCCTGGCCTGGGAGATGGAGATTTTGTCTATTACCAGAGGTCAGGGAACATCGGTGATAGGAGTAAAAAATCGGAAAAACTTTTACTCCTGTCATCTGCTGTTTTTTTTCCCTCTAGCCCAGGGGGGGGCCTTTATAAAAACTGGTCCCACTGCTTTAGCCAATTATTCTGAAATAGAGGTTATGGGGAAAAAGGAAAAGGCATCTCAGCTGCTGCTGGGACTATCTTCAGCCATAGGGTATAGAGTTTTGATGGACAATATCTTGGAAATACCGGCAGAATTTCGGCTCCAGTTGGGCGGAGTAGTATTGAAAGAAAGATATTTTTTAGGTTGTAGGCTTGCAGCAGGTTATAGGTTTTAGAGTGTTTAGCCGGGATGCATCCAAATTCTTACTAGGTTAAAATTAGTGGCTTAAGGTTGACCTTATCATCACTAATCACAACTTCAAATATTACCTTTTTGCAGTCGTATTTGCCCATCAGGTTTTTTTCATTATTTTTTAGTTTGTCGATGAACCGTTCCATGGTGATTTGGTTGACATCATCGCCTACTTTTTCTTTAGCCTCGATATACTTCTTAAACAATTCACTGTAATATTGTTCCTCTTTCAAGGCCTCTTGCATAGGTCCATCGGCGGGTTTGGGCGTTACAACAGTCTCCGGTGTTGTGGTTGGTTTGCTGGACTCATCTTCTATATTTACCAACGTTGGCTTAGATTCTGCCGAAGGTGAAGTTTTATCTTCCTCTTGCCGGTCATTTTCAGTAATTTCTAGTTCCCCTTCGTCAATGAGTTCTTCCAGCCAGTCCTGGCAGCCGTGTATCTGCGAATCTGGCGGTTCTTTACCTTGCAAGATGGCAGTCATTATATTCAAGTGGTGCGCTAGCGAACCATCTATCGATTTTTTGTATGGTTTGAAAATATAATCGAATTTTCCACAAATAACTTCCAATACTCCCTGCTCCACCATCTCCAGAGGACGAAGAACATTGCCCGCAATAATCAATACAAAAATTGCTCCAACCAGGAAAACCAATATGCCTAGCAGGGGAATAGAACTCTTTAAAAGCTCGAGTTTTTCTGTCCGCTGGGTGATAGGCTTTAAAATAGCGTAACCCCCCGGATTACCTTCTGATTTTTTTATGGGTGCTAAAATTGCAATAAAGTGTTGCTTGTCCAGGGTAATATTGAGAGGATTTGAGGTGCGATAATTTTTAACTATCTCTCTGATTAAATTGGGCTTATCTTTGATAAATTCGGCAAAGTTTTGTTCTTCTGTTACTGTCAAGGTGGAGGAAACTACTTTGTTGGGTAGATAATATACAAAGGAACTGTTGGTAAGCAGGGCATTTTTATAAGCATGCACACCGGAAAATTTTTGCTGGAAAAACACGATCCCTTTTAATTGTTCATTTATTAAAATAGGGGCGCAAACCTCTTTTTTAAGTTGTTCATCTTTCAGGGTAATAGTAGCAGTTGCATTGCCGCTAAGGCAATCAGAAATAATTGGGAAGCGGTTAAGTCCATCACTCTGGTAAACGTCCAGTTGCTTGTCCTTAACAAGGATTTTACCGTATTCATCGGTAATTAACATTACTTCGGCCCGCAAGGAGGCGTTAGCAACCGCAACTTCCTGCTGAAGCAAATTTGCTTTTTGTTCTATCTGGGTATCTGAATCAATAATATCTCTAATATTTCTTTTCCCGGCAATTTTTTTAGCCGTGGTTTTTAAATATTCGTAATCGTTGGCCTGGACCCGGGCAAATATCTCCTGGATACTTTTAGTCTCATTCTTGATAGCATCCAACTGGTGTTGCTCATATTTATTGAGGATAATATTATGAACTACGAATGTAAAAATGCCGATAGTTACAAATAGGGTTAAGAGCAGTTTGAATCTAACCATAGTTTATCACCTATTTTTTTGGATATTTTGAAAAGGTAATAGAGATAATAAGAAATTTTAACGTAAAAAGAGTAAATCTGTCAAGGAGATTCGAAGAGTCGGGGCGATAATCCTGAAGATCAAATTGTGAGAGGCAATTGACAGAAAATATATTTTCAGATAATCTTTTGATAGATATAAAATCCATAGCCGATATTGAGATCCATGAATTTTATTGATTTGCCAATGATACGTTAATATTCAGAAGGAGGCCAAAGTGTTGGAGAATCCTTATGTCTTGCTGGGTATTCTTATACTGTTCGCAATAATAATTTATTTTTTGATTAAACGACTAATTGTAATTTTTATAATTTTGTTTCTAGTAGTAGGCCTATACTTTGGATATTTGCGATATACAGGCAAAGAAACACCTCAAAACATCAAGAACATCAAGAAACTACTGATTGATAGAGTAGAAAAAGGGCAAGATTATATAAAGCAAAAAGGCAAAGAGAAATTGGAAAATGGAGTTCGGGTCTTAAAAAATGAGATGCGAGATGCCATTAAAGATGCGGAGGATTAAAATGTATTACTGTTTTAAATGTGGCCGAGAACTGGAGGTCGATTTTGAAGTCGGTAGGGGTGATACTTGTATACATTGCGGAACAGATTTGCATGTATGCTTGAACTGCATCCTTCATGAAGAGAATTCCCGCAATCAGTGCCGGGAGCCTTTGAGTCTTTATGTCAGAGACCGGGAAAGGTCAAATTTTTGCCATTTTTTCAAGTTCAAAGAGGGAAAACCCGAGGTTAATTCGGAGGATGTGGCGGCGCAGGCCAAGTCTAAACTAGACGCCCTCTTCAAGAGTTGATGTCGATAGCAGCGCGTCTGCTGCGCTGCTCGAAACGATTTAATCCTCGGAGTATTATTATACACCTCCGGTTAAATCGTTTCGAGCGCCTTGCATCCACACTACTCTCGACATCAACTAATTCTTTGGTGTTGACAGCAGCGCATCTACGGACGCCTCACTCTCCTACTGCTACCATATCCATTTCTACTCTGACTCCCAGAGGTAATCCTCTTACTGCTACGGTTGCTCTGGCCGGTGGGTTTTTGGGGAAATATTGTCCGTAGACTTCGTTTACAGCGGCAAAATCTTCCATATCTATTAGATATATAGTGGTTTTTGCCACCTGGGAAAAATTCATCTTTGCCGCTTTGAGCACCCCTTCCAGGTTAGCCATTACTCGAGTTGTTTGTGCTTTTATATCTCCCTCTACCATTTTGCCGCTTTCAGGGTCCAAAGGGATTTGGCCTGAAATAAATAGCATTTTTTCTCCTTTGGCTAAAATAGCCTGGGAATAGGGGCCAATAGCACCTGGTGCTTCTTTGCTGGTAATCACTTCTCTCATTGGTATCAAACCTCCTAATGTTCGCAACCAAGTTAATTTCCAAATGGACTATGGTTAGGCGTTAAATCTCGAAAACTGGTTCTTGGCAGTTTAGGAACTTACTCTTTCTACAGAAACTACCCCTTTTACCCTTTTTAATCTGCGCACCAACTGGTTTAATTGCTCAATCCCTTTTACTTCAACCTTAAAAATATTTACTGCGCGTTTGTGATCATCTGCAGGACGGCAATGGGCCTGGGTGATATTGATTTTTTCCTCGGAGAAAGACATGCTCATATCGGCTAGAATTCCCGGTTTATCATCGCAGAGCACTTTTAAGGTGATAGGCCTGGTAAAGTCATCCTTTACATCCCACTGGATGGCTATTCTCCGGTTTTCATCCTGATCCAGAACCTTGGAGCAGTCACACCGATGGATAGTCATGCCCCGTCCCCGGGTGATGAAACCAATGATGTCATCACCTGGCAAAGGATTGCAGCATTTGGCGTACTGGGAGAGAATATCGTTTTCTCCACCTACTGAAATACCAGAACTTTGATTCCCCATCATCCGCTGGACAAATTGCCCAACTTTCCCGGTTTCTTTTTTAGGCTTTTTCAGTTTATCCTGGGGAACCAGTTGTTCCACTACTACCTTGGTGGCTATTCTGCCGAATCCCAGAGCGGTGAGCAACTCTTCGGCGTTGTTGTATTTATCTTCCTGCGCTACTAGCTCTAAACTCCCCGACTTGAGCACTTTATTTAGCGAAGTGCCGTATTTTTTCAGGTCTTTGTCTAAAAGTTCCCGACCCAACTGCAGACTTCTCTCTCTTTGCTCTTTTTTCAAGTAGCTTCTGATTTTGGCTTTAGCCCGGGCAGATTTGATAAATTGCAGCCAATCTTTGTTGGGCTTGGAGTTTTTAGCGGTGATAATCTCTATCATGTCACCGTTGGATATTTGATACCGAAGCGGAACAATTCTGCCGTTGACTTTGGCCCCCACACAGTTATCTCCTACCTCGGTATGGATGGCATAGGCAAAGTCTATCGGTGTGGCTCCTTCTGGCAGCGCCTTTACTTCTCCCCTTGGTGTAAAAGCATAAACCTCATCAGTAAACAGATCGACTTTGACAATTTCCCAGAACTCTTTAGGGTCTTTCAGACTGGTGACCCATTCGCCAAGTTGTCTCAACCAGGAAAATTGCTCATGGTCCTTGATGTTTAATTTTTTGTTTTTCTCCTTGTACCTCCAGTGGGCGGCGATCCCCTCCTCCGCTACCATATTCATCTCTTCTGTCCGAATTTGGACCTCTACCATCTCCCCTTTAGGGCCAACTACGGTGGTATGGAGAGAACGATAAAGATTTGGTTTGGGTATGCCGATATAATCTTTGAATCGTTTGTTTAGCGGTTTCCAATTGCCGTGAATAAGTCCCAAAACTTCATAGCACTCCGGGATAGTCTTAGTGAGAATTCTAAAGGCGATAATATCGTATACCTGATCGAAATCGATGTTGGAGCGTTTCATTTTACGGTAAATACTGGTAATGTGTTTCGCCCTGCCAAAGACCTGAGACGTTATATTTATTTGGTTCAGTTTCTCTTTCAGAAGTTTTTCCATCATCTGAATATATTTTTTTCTCTCCTCTTTGGTTTTGTCAATATTGTCGCGGATCTCTTTATATTCGTTAGGATAAAGATATTTAAAAGATATATCCTCCAACTCGGTTTTTATCCAACCAATGCCCAGCCGGTTGGCCAGCGGAGCATAGATCTGGAAAGTTTCTGCAGCGATCCGTTCCTGCTTGTGGGGCGGCATCGATCCCAAAGTGCTCATGTTGTGATATCGGTCGGCCAGTTTAATTAAAATTACTCTGATATCTTTAGAGGTAGCCACTACCAATTTGCGGAAATTTTCTGCCTGTTGATCCTCCTTGGAAGAGTACTCTATCTGATTTAATTTGGTCATGCCATCTACCAGCCCGGCAATCTCTTCCCCAAAACCGTTTTTAATATCTTCTAACGTGGTATCGGTATCTTCGACGGTATCGTGAAGTAGTCCGCAGCATACACTGGCTTCATCCAGATTGAGGCGGGTAATCAGATAGGCCACATGGAGAGGATGGTTAAAGTAAGGTTCCTGACTTTTACGGATTTGACCGCGATGAGCCATGGAAGCAACAATATAGGCTTTGTTAATTAATTCCAGGTCTGCGTTAGGATGGTAAGTAGATAAATTGTCAACAATGTCACCAACCCTGATCATGATTATTACCTCGCGGGAAATTCTTGACAGAAACATCAAATTATATCATAGATAGACAATATGAAGAAGTTTAAAAAATATATAGTTGCAATTTTTTGTTTTACCGGTTGTCTGATCAGATTCACTGTTGCTCTGGCCGCTGATCAAGCGATGGAAAAACAAACCGGCGCTGAGGTACAACTAGTTGAAAATATTGACAATAAAGATTCGTGTCAGCGTCTGATACTCAGCCAGCAAAAACAAATTGAAACTTTAGAGCGAAAGTTGGCAAAACAAGAGGAGAATAATACTCAAGTTAAGCATAAACTCCAGGATTTGATTGAAATTGTGGAGAATTATCGACTTCGTTTGGAAACCCACATTAAGCAACACCAGTTAAAAAAGGAAAAAATTGAGGTAAAAAGTACGGCCCGCTCTTCTGGAGGCGGCGCCAACACCGGGAGGGGAAACTCCGGTCAGGCAATGGTTCGGATAAGAGAGCCAGAGGAGCCAAAAATAAATCGAAAAGTCAGGCGTTATACAACCGCTAAAAGCAAAGCAGCCATGTTATATCACCAGGCAACCAATTTTTTCAATCAGCGTAATTACCCCCAGGCTATAAATGCTTACACCAAATTTTTAAGGGCTTATCCTCATCACCGAAATGCTGACAACTGCTACTATTGGATTGGTGAGAGTTATTTTAATCAGGGAGAATACAAGTTGGCTCTGGTGGAGTTTATGGAGGTGATTGAAAAATATCCCCGCGGCAACAAGTTGGCCGATTCATACTTTATGGTTGGGAAATGTTATCTTCACCTGCACCATAAGTCAGAATCTATTCGCGCCTTTAAACAAGCCCGATCTATTTTTAACCGGATTATCAACAGATATCCGGAAAGCGAAGCAGCTAATCACGCCCACAAGCGGTTATTTGAGATTGGCAACCTTGCGCCGTAATTTTTTTAGCAATCCTTCGAACTTGGATTTGGTGATAATCTTATTAAAGGAAGATTTGTAATTCTGGGTGGTGCTTAAGTCATCGATTACCATATCGAAAATCATCCATTTGCCGGCCTTTAACCACATTCTGTAAATGATCTCTATCTTCTCCTTCTTTACCTTGACTATGGTCTGGATAGAGGCTGTTTTCCCCTTTATTTTGCGGCTTTTGTAATTTATATTTTCAGCCCGGTAGTATTCCAGTTTTTTGATGGATGAATTACGGATCAGTTGGGAAAAGAGGGATACAAATTCCTTTTGCTGCTCATTACTCAACCCTGCCCAGTGTTTTTTTAAGGATAGTTTAGACATTTGGTTAAAATCAACAATGCTGTTGATTATATCCTTGAGTTTCTTCTTGTCCGTCGGAGAAAGTTTCTCTCCTTTTCCTTTGATAATTTTGGTAATTGAGCGATCTCGTTGTTTTAACATAGTAATCGGATTAGAGGCAGCCTCTGCCAAAAGGCTAATTAGCATTACTACAATAACTGTCCAGATTGTGTTTTTCATCATTTTTCCCTCAATCAATCCCCAACTGTAGTCGGAGAAAAGTCAAATATACCGGCAGACGCATTTAGTTCAATCACAGCCAGGTTAAAATCCAGTATGGCCTTGTAATACATGGTCTTGGTTTTGATATATGCTCCGTAGGCCTCCAGCATCTCATCGATATCGCAGATGCCCACACCATAATTCATCCCCACCGACCTGAACCAACTTTTCCCCGCCTTGTAACTGGAATATGATGCTTCCAGCCGTTGCTGTGTCTCCTGTAGAGCATAGTAGTTTTTTTTCACCTCCAGGGGTAAAACATGGTTAAGCAGAGAGTTTTGTCGTTGTAATTCCATTAGTTGAGCCCGGCTCTCTTCCAGTTTTGCATAGGTGGTGTGGAAACCCAGTTTTTGTTTTAAACCCACCCCTGCTCCCAGAGAAAAGGTGTTGAAGTAGTCGGAAATATAGGCGTTATTGGGTTCCTCCCTGTTAGGAGCGTAAGCAAAGCGTAACATGCCGCCAATAAAGATTTGGGGAAAATAATCACTTTTTACCACTGCCACCTGGGCGTGTTTTGCCTTTAATCCCTGTTTTAATATTTCCAATTCTGGCCGGGATGTAACCATTTTTTTCAGGTAAAAAGAGAGGGGTTTGCTCTCTAAGGCCAATTCCTCCAGGTCACCCAGAAATATTTTATATTGCTCCTCTTGGGTCAGACCCGCGGTGTTTAAAATTACCTCGATGGCGGTTTTCATTCCCTTTTCCGCCTCCAGTCGTTTAGCGGCCACGTCTCCTTTATATACTTTAACCTTAAATAGATCAGCCT
>CAZTWC010000022.1:0-15566 GCA_964617105.1 uncultured Myxococcia bacterium | reverse complement strand
GTAACCTCGCCGGTTTCCTCCTCCAGTTTCTCTTTTACTTTCTCTTCTGCCTCCTCCAGTTTCTCTTCCACTTCGCTGATAACTTCTAAAGAATCTCTGGCAAAAAGGATGCTCCAGTAGAGTTTGGATATTCTAATTGCGATAGTTTGCTTTTTCTGCTTTACCTGTTGGCGCCTGATTTTGATATTACTTTGTGCCGCTTTAAGTGCCCCTTCAAGTTTGCCAAAAGTATAGAGGGGTTGAACCAGGTCTACCTCCCAACGGGTAAAAAATCCCAGATTATCAAAAGTGGAGCCAAGTTCTGCTGGCGACTGCCGGCACTGGCTGTTTGCTGTGGCCGAACCATCCAGGGGGCAATTTTTTGCTTCTGGCACCAGCCCATTGATAGAACGCATTTCCAGATGGGGAATATACCGGGCCCACTCAGCCCGCCGCCTGGTTTGCCAGGCAGTGTTTAAAACCGCCTTTTGCACTTTTATCTCCTGGTTGTTTTCCTGAGCCAGGCTAATTAGTTTTTCCAATGACCACAATTCTCCATCTGTTTTTTGCTCTTTGAGCAGATTTTCTGGCGGTTGTTTATTCTCTGCATTGATATGAGTTGCAAAAAGCAGGCCGGCAATTAAAACAAAGGTTAAGGCTCCAGGTTTTAAGAGCCGAAATAGTTTCAAGAAGAACAATCTAAAGAGGGTGCGGCTCATTTGAAAAGAGTTAATCCTCATCTATTATACCTTTCTAAAATGAGATTAAAATTTAGCCTATTTTACCAGCCCCAATTTCAGAAGGCAAATTTCACACTGTATTTTATTTTCACAGTTATTCACAGCGTCGGACTTTAATTTATCTGCCGAGTTTAGGCCAAAAAAATATGATAAAAACTTGCGTTGTGTTATTTTTGTGCTTATATTAACTTTTTAACTATTATTTGCCACTAGAAAAATAATTTGGCAAATAATTTGCAAGTAATGAAACCTGCTGCCAAAAGGCAGACTTGAGAAAGGAGGCGCCTGGAAAGAACTCGTCACAACCAGAAATTGTTTTTAATGAGATTAAAATTTTTATTAAGCGTTTTTTTATTTCACAAATTCAGGAGAAAAAAAATGAAAAAAACTCTAAGTGTATTGATTGTTTGTTTATCTTTTTTAGTGGCCACCAGTGCTTTCGCTCAAAGCCCCTCAGCTGGCATTAGAACTGGCTATCACAATCCCACCCGGCCTTTGGTTTTGGAACCCATGACCCTGGAAGCCTCTTTTGGCGCCAATATCAATCTATCCAAGGATCAAGTAGCCAAAAATATCCCCATGGCAATTGGTGCCGGTTTTGGCATTATTGAGAACTTAGAGGCAGGCTTGATGTTGAATCTGCAGTTCATTAAAGATCCTGACGAAATCAATAGTTTCCAGAATCCTGATCTCTATGTGCGCTATGGCATTATCCCCGAGTTGGCGGTTGAGTTGGCTTTTAATATTCCGGTAGAGGATGGCGCCAAACTGGGTATCGCTCCGGCTGTGGTATTCAGCAAAGAGTTGCATGATATGTTTGTCATGAATGCCGGCCTGAGCCTCTCTTTGGTGCTTACCGATCCCATGCAGAAAAATTTCTACCTCAATCTGGCTCCTACCTTCAAACCCAGTGATTGTATGGCCCTGGCCCTGGACTTTGGTGTTTACATGCCTGACTTCGAAACCGACGCCATGACTATGCCTCTGGCTTTGGCCGTGTATCACACCCTGGAGAAAAACTATGATATCTTTGGTAAATTCGGTCTTACCAACCTGAAAGAGGACGCTATTGACAACCGTTATTTCCTGATAGGCTTTAGCGGCAGATTTGGCCTGTAAAAATCTGAGTAATCACCGGTATTCACCCCGGGAGATCTGGTTAACACTCAACAGGAGTTGAGTCCTGTATCTGATGGCGTGAAAACCGGAAATCAAACAAAACCCCGCCCGGTTGTTAAAATCAGGCGGGGTTTTTTTAGGGATATTGACATATGGAAAATTTGTTTTTTCTGGACCCATCATCCAAGCAGGCTATCGCCATAAAATCTTTAGTGCTTTTTTGGGTTATGACCCTTATTTTTTTACTGCCGATTAAAAACGGTGTGGCTACCAATAGTGAACCTTTATCCACAGTAAAATTCAGGATTATTAACGCCCTGGACAAAACTCCTCTAACCGCTGAAAAGGTGGTCTGCCTATTAAATGGTAAGGCCGCTATAACCGATAGGCAGGGTATGGTTAGTTTTTTATTACCCCGGGGAGTTCATAATTTTTTGGTCAAACGGCTTGATGGCGATATCAAACTGGTCAATATTCTTTCCCCAACACCCTTAGGTACTGAGATGCGGGCATTATCGGTTTTACCGGCTCAGATCGAAGAAGATATTCGTCTGGCCAAATACCCTTTTGGCTTGCCAATACCCAGGAAGCAGCAAGATCCCTTAAACTTGCCAGCCTTTGAACTGGAATCAGACGCGCAGATTAATCCAAAACCAGGTTTTTCCTGGACTAATGGGAACCAAAAGCGGGAGTTGACGGTAACCGACCAACTGCCAAAAACCATCAAGGTGGCCAGGTATTGCCTGGGCGATAGTTGCAAGCCCTGCTCATCGACTCCAGATCGTATCGATGAGATCGATTTTGAAGATTATGTCAAAGGGGCGGTTTACGCCGAGATCGGGGTGTTTGCCCACAATAAACAGGGGAAAAGAGCAGCCCTGGAAACTTTTAAAACCTTAGCTGTCGCCGCCAGAACTTATGCCTACTATTTTTATATAAAGAGACGCAGTGAGGTTTACAAATACCATATCAACGACACAGTATGCAACCAGCGCTATGAAGATACCCGGTTGAGCATCATTGATGAGGCGGTAGATTTAACCAAAGGGATGGTCCTGGTGAAAAAAAAGGATCACTCTATACTGGATAAAATTGAATACGCTTCCAGTTGCGGCCGGTATGGCACCTTACCAGAATATCGAACTAATACCGTACCAGATAAAACCGGACGAAATGATTGTATTGGCAAATGGTGTGGTCACAATTGCTGCGCTGCCCATGAAATTAACCCTGATGTCCCAAATCCCACCACCCCATCTGGGTGCAAGGCATCCAAAAAATGTCTGGTCAGGGGTTTTTGCCAGTGGGGAATGTTGGAGAGAGGACTGAGGGGCGATTCATATAAAGATATTATCGCCCACTACCAGCCGGAATTGGCTTTGCTTACCTACACAGATGATCAAGGGGAGTTATCTATAGAACCAGACCTTTCTGAAGTTCAAGATAATTTTGAAGGTGGACAAGAGATTATTGATAACTCTACCAATGTCGATTACCTGCCAGAAAAGGCCGATACCGGAAGAGCCGGTAATTCGCCTCAACAGACGGCAGGGCCGGCCGGATGTTCCTGTTCTACGCTATATTAAAGAAAAAGATCTGATTCTGCTGTGGAAAGATGAGGGGATGTGCAATGATTAAGGGCTTATGTTGGCCAGAGATGAAAGTATAGTAAAAATTATTTGTTATTATTGATGCAATTTAACAGAAAGGAACAGATAACAGCATGGCAAATTCACTCTATTGTTTAATTATTGATGGTTATCCAAAGGTCAGCCGGGATAAATTCGGCCAGGTTGGCATGTGCCTTGCCGGCCAACTTTATGCGAACATGCTTTGGCAATACCAGCCCGATGCCAAATGCGATATAAAGTATGTTAGTGATCCCGAGGTTGAGTTTCCCGATAAACAAAGACTCAAGGATTATGATGCCATCTTGTGGCCAGGATGTAATCTGACTATTTTTGATACTAAAAATCGAACGACTAGAAAAATGATCGATTTAGTCAAATTTGGTTATGAATTGGGGATACCCCAGTTTGGAAGTTGCTGGGGTATCCAAATAGCGGTTTATGCCATAGGCGGTGAAGTTAAAGTTAACCCCAAAGGGAGAGAGATGGGGATTGCCCGCAAGATTCATCTTACCAAATCTGGTCAGGATCATCCCATGTTTGAAGGTAAGCCACCGGTTTTTGACGCCTTTATCAGCCATGAGGACGAAATTACCAAACTTCCTTCAGAGGCACAATGCCTGGCTTCTAACGATTTCACCAGTGTTCAGGCAGTTTCGGTAAAATACAAAGAGGGGATATTTTGGGCTACCCAATACCATCCGGAGTATGACCTTCATGAAGTTGCCAGTCTTACCATGGCCAGAGAAAAAAGATTGATTGACCAGGGTTTTTTTGGAAAATCTGAGGATTGCCAGCGCTATGTAAACCAAATGAAATTATTGCACGCCCAGCCGCAACGAAAGGATTTGCGTTGGCAACTGGCGATTGACGATGATCTGCTTTCAGACCAGATTAAACATTGTGAATTTGTAAACTGGCTTAACTGGGTAGTACTACCGCGGAAACTTAAAGCGTACTAAGAAGTTCAGGCAATTTTGCATAATCAGAAAAAACAGCATCTGGTTTATATCGGGTAATTTCCCTCTTTTTTAAACCATCATAAAGAAATGCTTTCAGCCCGGCATCCTTGGGCCCATCAATATCATTATATGGGCGGTCACCGATATGCACAATTTCAGATGGTTCTAGTTGAAGTTGCCCTATGGTGACCTCAAAGACTTTTTTTGAAGGTTTTGAGGCACCCACTTCATCGGAAAAAGAGAAGACCTTAAAAAATTTCAAAATATGGTATTTATCCAGAATTTTCCTTAACACCCTTCCTGGAGAGACGATGGCATCTGATATAATCGCTAATTTATAATTTGGTGCTAGTTTTTTCAAAGCATCAACAACTCCAGGTGCAAGATCCGGGGCAATTTCATATTCCATCTCTTCCCAGGCTTTGTTGGCTTTTTTAAGATCATCTTCACCAGGATTTATATCAAGAGAATTGAAAAGTCTTTTTAAACGTTCCGGCACCAATAATGTCACATAATCATCATGCCAAATTTTCTCAAATTCTTTCAGATTTTCCTGGTAGGCTCTTCTGGCATCTTCCATGGAGATAGGTTTATATTTTTTAGCCACCTCAAAAACTTCTATGATCCTGGATTCTGTTTTGGTTGGCAAACCTTTTGCCGCCCTTTTAGGCTCATCTGAATCATCTATTAAAATTGTATCCCAAATATCAAAGGTGATTCCTTTAATTAAATTTTCCATTGGTTATCCTCATATTAATGGTTCAGGCGAAAATAACTTCTTCTGAGCGAGCCCGAAGTTAGTGAATTCTCGGACGGGAACTTAAGTTATATTTTTTAATATCTTCACAACATCGCCCTTCTCAACTTTCCTGGGATTCAGGGGGCAGCAGGGATCTGCCAAAGCATAATCTTCTATTGCTTGGATTTTATTTTCCGGTATCTTAAAACTTTTTAAGTCGGTTGGCATATCAAGAGAAACCAGCCATTTTTCAAGGGTATCAATAACCACTTCATGGCTGCTTTTTGTCTTGAGCAAAAAGCCAATCGAGGCCAGTTTCTGTTTGACGCAAGGTCCCTTAAAATTGTATTTTAGCACTTCAATAAGTACGGCTGCATTGGCCAGGCCATGATGCATATCAAAAAGAACACCCAAAGCATGGGCAATGGAGTGGTTAATTCCCAGCCCTTTTTGAAATGCGGTAGCTCCCATAGCCGAGGCTATTAGCATCTCCCCTCTGGCCTGAATATCTTGGCCATTTTCAACCGCTTTGGGAAGATATTTAAAACTGCGATAGATCCCTTCCCGAGCCAGCCCATCTGCAAAGGGGTGGAAGGAATTGATAAGATAGGCCTCCAGATTGTGGACAAAAGCATCAACTCCAGTAGCTGCGGTCAAGCCTTTTGGCAACGAAACGGTTAATTCCGGATCCAATACGGCAATGGTGGGCATAAAGTATGGTGAAAAAATGATGGTTTTTTTGTTGGTGCTCTTTATGGTGATAACACTACTTTTGCCAACTTCGCTACCGGTGCCGGCCGTAGTGGGGATAGCATAAAATGGCGGCATATTATCCTGTATATATTGGTCTCCCCCCTTTTGGTCATCATATTTTTCTAAAGGCCCATCATGGGTTGCCAGACACTTAATCACCTTGGCAACATCCAGAGGCGAACCTCCGCCAAGACCAACAATAAATTCAGCACCCGATTCCTTATATATTTTGGCGCCCTGATACACATTGTCATCTACGGGATTTGGTTTAACATCATTAAAGGTAACCAATTCCAGGTTTTCCTGCTTAAAATAATCTCTAAGAAGATCAGCATTCCCACTTTTTTCGATCCCTTGATCTGTAACCAGCAACCCTTTTTTAACACCGGTTTTTTTGATAATACGGGCCAAATCCCTGGCCGCTTTTGGGCCATATTCCAGATGGGTTGGAAATGAATACGTATGTCTTGATTTCGACATTATATCTCCTTTGATAATTACAGTAAATTGTCATCCCAGAGGGCAATTACACTTTGGGTACTCCTTTTTCATCCCAACCCCAAAGGGAATAATAATGTGCTCTGGTCTCTTTAAAATCTTTTTCGGTTATATGGTACCCTTCTCCAGCGCCGGCAGGAATCTTCTCTTTAAGATATGGGAGATACTCTTCATCCTGGCCGCCTAAATCACAGTAAATTTTTCTCTGAATTTGAATACTGCGCTCGCCAAGTGCCAATAATTCTTTAAAGGTCAAATCAAAACCGGTTGCGGCATTTACCATCTCGGTAATTTCTGTAAAAGTATAGATGTTTCCAGGACCAAACACGAACATGCACGAACTCAAAACATCCACCATGGAATAGTAGCATTGGGTAGCCCTGGCAATTTCAACCTTGTTTTTGTCCAGGGTATCCAAAGTTGAACTGATATTGAGCCCTAAACCCTTTAATATCTCTTTTTCCGATACAATCCAGTCATGCTCAAGTTTCATATGATCAGCAGGATTGGGACCATGAAGATAGCCAAAGCCGATCCCCGGTTTCCTTCTTGGCATATGGGCTGGGAATCCTATACCTTTTGAGAAACGCAAATATGGCCTGGTGGCTTCACCAAGTTTAAGGAGCGATTTTTCAATGCCAGAGGCTAACAGATCGCCCAGGGGCCCCTTTCTTAGAGCAATATCTTCTACCAGTTCACAAGCTTTTTGACCATCACCAAACTTTATTGAAAACCCGGTTTTTTCCTCGGTAAGAACCTGGTTTTCAAAACAATCCATTAGCCAGGAGACAATATCTCCGGCGCTCATGGTGTCTATTCCAAGGCGGTTACATATCTCGCAGGCCCTGAGACCTTCGGCAAAATCTGTCTCCAGGCCAATATTTGGCGCCAACAGGGCAATGCTTTCATATTCAGCACATACAGTGTAATCAGACCATGGTGAATCCTGTTTGTACTGCTTTTTACAAGCAAGGTAACAAGCCCTGCAAGGGACAGATTTGCCCACATACTTCTCTCTAATATGTGAATGGCTGATCTCTTTTTCATATTCTTCTGAATCAACCTGGGCATGTTTAAAGTTTTTAGTTGGCAGGTTACCAGCATCCTGGTTAAGAGCTAAAAGGCCAAAGGTACCGTTTTTACGAAGGACTTTACCAAAGGAATTCGGATCAGACTCCTTAAATCGCTTAGCACCAACTTTATTTATGGCCATCATCTTTTTAGGGTCCTTAAAGGCTATTTTCTGATCTCCTTTAAGGCAAATTGCCTTTAGATTTTTAGCGCCCATAACCGCTCCCAAACCACCTCGCCCGGCATAATGGTCTAGTTCGAACATAATATTGGCTTGAGCTACCAGTTTCTCTCCAGCAGGACCAATGGAAGCCATGGAGTATTTTTCCGGTAAATCTTTTTTGAGGATCTCATTGGCCTCAACTCTATCCTTTCCCCAAAGATGATCCGCCGGTAAAAAATCACAAAAAGTTTTTTGATTTAAAGTGGTTATTTTTAAATAGACTGGTGAAGATGCTTTGCCAATAACAACCACTGCATCAAAGCCAGCCCTTTTCATCTCAGGCCCGAATTCTCCCCCTGCCTGTGAAAGGTAGATGCCGGTAGTTTCTGGGGAAATAGTTAATACATTTACCCTGGTCACCCCACATACAGACCCTCCAGCCAGGGGTCCAGTGGCAAAAATTAGCGGATTTTTTGAAGAAAAAGGTCCAGCATCCTCAGTCACTTCAAAATGTTCAGTAAAAAGTTGGGCTGCCAGTAGCGAACCACCCATATATTGGCGATAAAAGTGATCATCTTTGTCTATGGTCTGATATGTTTTTTCGGTTAAATTAACTAGCAGGATTTTACCCATAAAAGCGTACATTATTTAATTACTCCTCATAGTAGCCATAAAGCATAATTTATAATTTTGATATAGCATAATCAGGCGCTAAAATCAATATGACATAAAATTACCAATGCCCGCATTCAGCAATCGTAGTGGTGCCGGATAAATTGTGCCTTTATTTGGCCAGGGGAACTGTCATGCCGTGATGAAAAATATAGCTCACTATCACCGCAATGGGGATAATAAAAACAAACAGGGCAATAAAATAGACAAAGATCATCTTGCCAAATCTTGCTTCGGCCAACTTTTTAAAATCGGTAATAATTCCAATACTTAAAAAGGTAAGCATAAAAAACAGTTTCCTCATCCCCTTCTCCACCGGGATGGCGCCGATTTTGGCGGCTTCGGTTAAATGGGAAGCAAAAAATAAAATACCCAGATAGACAAACCAGGTGAAAAAATATCCAATAACAAATTTTGGAAACCGGTGCCATACCTCTGACACCGGAACATGCTCCCCCTTTTTCCGTTCAATTTTGTAAACCCATACCAGGGCCAAAACAAAAGCCCATAATCCAATAAACATATCGATCCAGATTTTGGTCATAACCGCGCTGGTAGTTATCCACCCCTCTTCCCATTTGGTGCCATCCATATTCTCTTTTTTGTTCCGCATCAACTCATCCATAACCGCACCGGCCGCCGCATCGGCGCCATCAGTTTTAACCGCCATCCCCATGGCGGCGCCAGCCACAATAGGTTCGTCTATCATGGTATAAGTAAATATTGGCGGTAGAATTACCAGTTCAATAACTGCATAGACCACAATCAAGGCGGAAACCATTACCGGGATTATCGGTTTGGCCCGAACCGCTCCAGCAGTGGCCACTGCCGCTGATACTCCACATATAGAGATGCCAGAACTCAACACCGCCGACATCTTTCGGGGCAATAAAAACAGTTTTCTGCAGATCAAATAGGTGCCCGGCCAAAAGATAAGATAGGCCACTATGGTGGCCGCAGCACCGGTAATAGCAAGTTCAAAAACCACATTAGCCGCTTTCATGGCCATGTATCCCACCTTAACTCCCAAAAACACAATAGCGGTCTTAATAAACCATTCCGGTTTGGCTGCTTCGCTTAAAAAACCCGCGGTTTTCTTAAAGAAATTTCCAATAATCAATCCCACTGATAGGGCTAAAATAAAAGAAGCGCCGCCCCCCAAAGAGAGGCTGTAGGATAGCCCATAATTTCCCCGGTTAGTTTCATTGGCGGCTAAAAAGGCGTGGTGGCCCAGGATCCATAGCAGATAGGTTACGATAAAAATAAAGGTCCATCCCCAAAAGAATTTTTTAACCTTCCACCTCATAAAAAAGGCCCCAATACAGGTGGCTGCGGTAAAAAGAATATAGGTGACCACAATACTGCCAAAGGGACCCAGAAATTGGTAATCTTTTCCCAGAGGCTTGATGGCTTTGGCAATACTGATATCGCCGCCCCATTTGGATGGATAGGCAATCCAGCCCACCAGGTCAATTCCAGTGACCGACAGCAGCCCTAAAAAAAAGAAAAACACTCCGATCCACACCGCCCACCAGTCCTCCTGTGTGAGCATTCCAGAATACCATTTTCTATTGGCCAGACTATTAGTTGTCATTTAAGTGCTCCTTAGCCGTTTAATTCAATAATCCGGTTAAAGTAATGTTGAGCATATTGCCGTATCCATTGAGGAATAACCGAATTTTCAAAGGCCATAAAAACTTTCTGCTTCTCCCCTTTTTTTAACATCCCCAATTGGCGGAGTTTATTTTCAACTTCAGCATCCAATTTTTCCAGGGTTAAGGCTTCAGCAGTAAATTGCTGGTGAAAAACCAGCCAATTTTGGCCGTTGTGACTAATAATTACCTCTATCATAATTTGTAAGCGCTGTTTTCTAAGGTAAAATATATATATGTATTAGTGTGGCAAAAATTACCAACCCTACCAGGGCAGAGATAAATGACCACATCACCAGTTTGGTTTCCGCTTCCACCCAGGGTTCTGCTCCGGCAAATACATCTTCTGCCTCATAACCGCCGCCCTGAAGAGAGCCTGGTTGTTCGCTTGGTTTGTTTTCTTTCACAGGTGTACTCCAAAATTTGTTGATTGACAGGGCACTAGAGGTAAAAAAAAAATTAGTTTTTACCCTTTAATTATTTTCTCAATCAGATTATAATTTATCAATTACTGGATATCAACATTTAATCTATATTCCGTCCGGAAATTCATTTTGTTGCGAGAATTGCCCTGTGTTACTGCCCTTGGGTCTTCGGTTGGAATCAAATTTTATTATTGAACTATGGCATCTATAAAAGAGACTGTAATCACCGTGTTAAAGGAAGGTAAAGACCCGTTAAAAGAGATAACCGGGAAGGACTTTAAACTTTTGCGAACCCTGATCTCCATCGGTTTTGATGCGAATCGGAGTCTGCAAAAAAAAGCAGCCAAATATATCGGTCGTCTGACCGGTAAATACAGTTGGAAGAACCCCCAGAAGGTCAAAGACCTGATTAGCCGGTTCGTCTGGATTTTAAACGATGAATCTGGTCATAATCCAGAGGCAGCACCGGAGATTTTAGGGGAGATCGGTTACAACTGCCCCGAGTATATCGAGAGTTTTCTGGATGTATTGATGAACTATCATCGAGATGAGAAGTTGCGACCCAAGGTGTTGTGGGCTGCCGGGCATATGGGGGCAAAAAATCCCCAGGTGCTGACTCCTGCCGCTTACCTTATTGCCAGGTATATTGATGACCCCGATCCCGAGGTAGCGGAGATTGCCCGCTGGGCTCTGAAGAACATTGGCACCAAAGAGGCGCTAGCAATGTTGAAATAGCCTGTTTTTTGTGATCTTCCAGTGCATCACCAGAAGGTGGTGCACTGGAGCCACCAATCTTATCTAATAGAGCCTTCGTAGGTGGTGGTGAGTTGTTTCTCTTTTACATGTTCCAGGGTGTAGTCGGGAATAATCAAGGGCGCAATCCGATCGGTTTTTACGTCAGAGTCTGCTAACTCCTGGTGATATTTGTTTACATGATCCAGGGAAAGTTTACCATCCTTAAAGTTGTTCATGGCATAGTTGCCAGCACTGTTGCCAGCGATTCGTCCAAACACCATGATATCCAGCAGGGAGTTGCCCATCAGCCGGTTTTCGCCATGGGTGCCACCCCCAACTTCTCCACCCAAGAAGAGGCCGGGGATCTTGGTTTCGCCATTGGGTTTGAACTCCAACCCGCCGTTTTGGTAGTGGAGAGTTGGGAAAATCAACATAGGCTCTTTGGCGATATTGATGCCAAAGCGTTTGTAAAGGATAAATTTTCCAGGGAACTCTTTTTCCACTGTGCCTTCGCCGACCAGCATATCGATCATGGGGGAGTCGAGCCAAACACCCACTTTGCCGGTGGGGGTGGGAACGCCCTGACTCCGCTCGGTGCATTCTCTGATAATGGCTGAGGCTTCAACATCTCTGGGCTCTCTCTCGTTAACAAACTGGTTGCCCTCGATATTGACCAGGTTGGATCCGGAACCGCGGAATTTCTCGGTGATCAAGATTCCTTCGGCCTGCTCCGGGAAAACCACTCCGGTGGGATGGTATTGCACTGTATGCAGAAAACATACGGGAACACCAGCCCTGTAGGCCATCACTATGCCGTCAGCAGTAGCGCCGTAATGGTTGGTGGTCATAAAATTTTGAATATGTAGCCGGCCGCTTCCGCCCGTAGCCATAACCACGGCCTTGGCTTTTACTACCAGATACTCTTCGGTTTCCATGTTGTATAACACTGCGCCGCTACAGGCACCATGTTGGTTGAGAATCAACTCCACGGCTGGAGAAAACTCCAATACCGTAATCTTGTCGGCATGGTTCCGGGCTTCGTCCCTGACGGTTCTCATCATCTCTGCACCGGTGATATCGGCAGCGTAATGCATCCGTTTACGACTGGTGCCACCGCCGTGGATGGTTTTTAAGGTTCCATCTTTGAACTTGGAAAAATTACAACCTAATTCCTCAAGCCATCTTATAGCATCTGGGGCTTCATTAACCAGGGTTTCCACCAACTCGGGCACATTGGTAAAATGGCCGCCGCCTATTACATCAAGATAATGATAGTAGGGAGAATCTTTGCCCACTTTGGTGGCCGCCTGGATACCACCCTCAGCCATCATGGTGTTTGCATCACCATGGCGCAGTTTGGTGGCCAACAATACTTTGGAACCATGGCGCAAAGCGGTGAGAGCAGCAGCGGTGCCGGCTCCACCACCACCCAAAATCAAAACATCGGTTTCATAATCAACTTTGTTCAAATTCACCAGGTCGGGATTTACTCTGGCCCTGGCTTCCAGAAGATCCACCATCTCGTGGGCTATTTTGTAACCTTTGCTGGGGCCTACCGTAATTTCCCGCCGGCCCTCTTCTTTGAAATCGGGATGATACTTTAAGATGTCAGACCGTTCATCCAGACTCATAAAGGGAACTTCTTCATCTTTTTTCTTTTTTTCTACCCTTTCTGCCCGGGTTTTTTCCACCACTTTAATCAATTCTTTTAAACTTTCAGGGTACGGCATGATTAAACTCCTATATATTAAATTTTTTCTCCCCGTGCTTGCCATGCGCAAAGGCCGGAGAGGGGTATTTTGCTTTTCTACTAAAACAGGCTAAATCCCAACTGCTTAGAGATGGGCATTATCCTGGGGCCGCCAATCTTCTGCGCCCATGTGGGGTTCCTGTTCTCTGGCGGAATAAACTTTTTTAAGGTTATCGGTATCCATGGATTTTAACTCTTCCAAACCAGGATTGAATTGCTCATCTTTGATATTATCTATCATTGTATTCAGGTGTTGGGCTCTGGGTTTCAGTTTGGAGCCGGCTATCCGGCGTACCATCTGGGCAATGTGATACTGGGGCATTTCACCCATACAGCGGGTGGCGCAGAGTCCGCATTGGATACAGTCAAAGGATATTTCGCAGGCATCCAGCAAATCACCCCGCTTGATAGCGGAGATATAATCCATCACCTGGACATCCATAGGACATACTTTGGTGCAGGCATTGCATGCCACACAGCGAAACATCTCTGGATAGGCCTCAAACACTTGTTCCGGATCGCCGGTAATCTGTTCAAAATCGTACACCGAGCGGTTGGCCGGGAAAAAGGGAATTTGGGTCAGGTACATGTCGGGTTCCACTACCGTTTGGCAGGCCAATCCCACCCGGATGTGATAATCACCAGGTTTGCGGTAAACCGTAGCGCAGGCTCCGCAGATACCTCCCCGGCATCCACATCCCCGAACATATTTATAACCCGCGTATTCCATGGCCTTCATAATGGTAAGGGAGTCAGGGACATCGTATTTTTTCCCCATAATGTAGACAGGAATTATCTCCGCCATTACTTTATCTGTTACATCGCTCATCTTCACCTCACTTGCATTGGCAAATTAATAAAAGTAGAAATATAATTTATTAGACCGATTAACCGGCCTATTCATATTACAGTAAACCTTTTTGTTCCAGCAGCGCTTTGCTGGCCGGAATATTCATTTCCAGGTTGATATCATCACCATCTATCCCCAGGGCCAAAGCCAAAATTTGGGAGAAATAGAGGGTGGGGATCTCGGTCAAACTCTGGTCTGCCTGAAGCGCATCTGTCTGCTTCCGGCCCAGGTTATATTCACACAGGGGGCAACTGGAGATTATCACCTCGGCTCCTGATTGGTTGGCCGAAGAGATGATAGTGCCAATCCCTTTGAGAGCAGCCTCTTTATTGCTCAAAATTTGAAAAGAGGAGCAGCAGGAGGTGGACTCAGAGTAAGTTACTACCTCACCGCCCAGAGCCTGAATAAACTCTTGAAAAATGGTGGGACTGTCTACTCTCTGGTCAATGGAGATATCTTTGGGTCTTAACAGAGTGCAGCCATAATAGGGGGCTACTCGCAGACCGTTGAGGGGTTTTTTAACCGCTTCGGTCAATTTTTCCCAACCCACCTGGGTTTTCAGAAACTCCAGCAGGTGATAGACCTTAACTTCACCGGTATAATCTATCTCCTCCTCCATAAAAGTATTGATAGTCTGGCGTTTTTCTTCATCGTTGGTCATCAACTGGTTGGCTCTGGCCAGGGTGTTGTAGCACATGGCGCACAGAGTGATGAGTTGTTCCGCACCAGATTCTTTGGCCCGCACCAGATCCCGGACAGGTGCTATCTGGTGAATCAAATCATCGTCAGCCAGGGAATAAACTGCGCCACAGCAGTTCCAGCGCGGCAATTCTTCCATCTCCACGCCCAGTACGGCCATGGCTTTGAGAGCCGGCAGGTCGAGATTTTTTGCTTTTGTCTTTAAGGTACAACCTGGATAATAACTTACCTTCATGGTGTGAAATCCTTTTATTATTAATGAAAGAAAACTTCCCTCTATAGCGGGGGAGTAGTTTAATACAATTACGAGGTCATTTTTCTAAAACAACTGATCATGGCGATTTGGGGCGCCTCTTTAATTGTTTCAGTCGGAATTTCAAAGGGTTCGATGTAGTTTTCATTTTCCCGTAATTTTATCTGCCTAATTGCTTCCATGGTCTTGGGAATATCAATACCCCTGGGACAGCGAACTTCGCATTTGTGGCAGGATGCGCACAACCAGGCGGTTTTGGCAACGTCCAGTAAGTCTTTTCTGCCCATGTGGGCCAACAGCATCAAACGCCTGGGCGTAACATCCATATCATCCACCATGGGGCAGCCGCCTGAGCAGGTGCCGCATTGCATGCACTGGTGGAAATTGGTTCCGCTTATTTCCTCCAGTTTTCGAACAAATTTTTTGTCAAAACACCTTTCATTGATTATTATAGTGGCCAATCTATATACCTCTTTTCTGCTCGCTTAGGAGCGCTATTGGTTCCTATTTTAGAACAGTTTTCATCTGAAGAGTTAACCCCTTATCAAAGAAAAATCATCAAATGCTAACCAGAATATCTTAATATATTAATAGGTAAGGCAAGTCAAGCTGATATTGAGTGGAGGGGGTTGTTTCTCGTGGGAACTACCTGGTGTCCGGATGGACACTGCTAATGAATAACCTGTTCCAGCACCTGTAGTTGTCCTCGCCAGCGCATCAAAGAGACATCGGGATGTCCCTTTTCATCGTATTCGATCAGAGCGTAATTCATTCTTTCGGTTACTCCGATTTCACCCAGGTCCAGGTTGACCATTTTGGTCCAGGTGCCGGTGTTGATAAAGCGCATATTGCCGCCAAAAACCTGGTATTTCTTTTGG
>CAZTWC010000021.1:0-24376 GCA_964617105.1 uncultured Myxococcia bacterium | reverse complement strand
TAAATCAGCGGCTCCAGAAGAAAAAGTTGCGGGATTTTTCCCAATACTGTTCATATCTGAACAATAATCAAAGGGTCTCCAACGAACTAGACGCCATCGTGGATTTAATAACTAATAACGAAACCTACTTTTTCCGAACCGACTACCAGTTGGCAACCTTTTCCCGCCATATTCTACCGCAATTATTCCGACAAAACCATACCAAAAAAAATTTGCGTATATGGTCGGCAGGCTGTTCTTCCGGGGAAGAGCCGTATACCCTGGCAATTTTGATCAAAGAATCAAAATTACCCTTTGGTGACTGGAATATTGAAATTTTCGGTAGCGATATCAGTAAAAAAGTATTGGAAACCGCCCGCAGAGGGATCTATCATACCAACTCTTTTAGAAACACCGACCATTACCGGCTCAATAAATATTTTAAAAAATCGGGCCAAGACACCTTTATAATCAATAAAGATATTAAAGAGATGGTGCTTTTTGGACAAATGAACCTTCTGGACCCGAAATGCCGGCAAATTAAATCCAAGGATCTAATCGTATGCCGCAACGTGCTCATCTACTTTGACCAAAAGGTTAAAAATAAAGTGATTGAACTTTTTTATCATAAACTTTACCAGGGTGGTTACCTGCTGTTGGGTCATTCCGAGAACTTACTCAATGTCCAGGCGCCTTTTAAAACTTTACCCCTGGCCAATGATGTGATTTACCAAAAATCAGAATAAATATTCATTTTCAAAATCAGGAGGAGTCTTTATGAAAAAGAGAAGCCGTTCACTACAAGCACTGGTAGAAGAACAGTGCCAAAAGTGGCAGGTTGCTGTCAAAAAGTTGGAAACCGAAGAAGAGCGCCCGGTGGTCACTATCTCCAGACAGCCCGGCAGCAAAGGACGAAAAATTGCTTCATTGCTGGCCAAAAAACTGGGATTTGACTTTATCTCCGGAATCATTATCGATCAGGTTGCCAAGGATGCAGATGTGCGTTCAGTGGTGGTAAAAACCTTTGACGAACAACCCCGCTCCTTTATCAATGACCTGTTTTCTATGCTGGAAGTCAAATACCACTTCACTTCCGATGAATATTCAGAACACCTGGTAAAGATGATAACCGCTCTTGGCAAGGTGGGAAATGCTGTCATCCTGGGAAGGGGTTCAAACTTTATCCTCTCCGGTCCAAAACTGTTCCGGGTAAGAATTGTTGCGCCTCTGGATAGTAGAATCAAAAATGTTATCGAAAAATACGGGGTTTCGGAGGATGAAGCCAAAAACCAGATGGAAATGGTGGAAAATAATCGCTTTGAATTCGTGGATCGCTATTTCCAAAAAGATATCGCTGATCCTATTAACTATGATTTGCTGATCAATACCGAGAAAATCGATGCTGAAAAGGGAGCCGAAATTATCAGCAGCGGACTGACCTGGAAATAGATACTGACCAGGATCATCTATCAGGAGTCAGGAGTCAGGAGTCAGGGAATGTCTACTTTTACTGTTTCTCACAAGTCACTCCGCGATTTAGGTTGGTTTGATCTGTGCGATATCCTGGCTGGCTTGACTGCAACTACTTATGGCAAAAAACTCTGCGGTCAAATTTCCTTTTTTATCGATGCAGAAAATATTTTGTCCCGGCAAGCGCGGATAAAAGAGTTGCAGGAGTTGGCATCAGAAGATCAACTCCTGCAACTGGGGCATCTTAACGATTTGCGCCCTACCCTTTCTTTGCTTTCAAAAAATGCCATCCTGCCCGGAGAAGAGATGCTGTCCCTGGCTGAACATCTCCAATGGGCATTGGCCATTAAACAATATTTCAGAAAACATTGCCAGATAGCGCCTCTACTCTGGCAAGATACCTCTAAAATCGATCACCTGCCAGACCTACTCTCCCATATCAAGGCCTGCTTTGATGAAACTGGAACTATCTCTGACAATGCATCCTTTGATCTGGCCCAACTTCGGGTAAAAATGCGCCAACTGCAGGAATCTATCCAAACCAAAATGGAAAAAATGCTCAAAGGCAACCAGGCCGATTCGTTGATGGATAACTACTATACCATCCGCAACAGCCGCTACGTCCTGCCTGTGCGTACCGATTGTAAAAGCAAAATAGACGGTATAGTTCATGACACTTCTCAAAGCGGTCAAACACTTTTTTTAGAACCTGCCACCATGGTAGAAGTGGGAAACCAGTTAAAAATTGCTCAATCCCGGGTTAAGGAAGAGGAAAATTCCATTTTAACCGGACTGTCCAAGCGGGCCAGCCAGTCCTTAATTGATCTATTACACCTGCTAGATCAAATTGGGCAGGTGGACCTGCTATTGGCCCAGGCCCGTCTGGCTACTCAAATGGATTCAACTCTTGCTGCCATAAACCGGGATGGGGCTATCTGCCTGAAAAGTATGAGACACCCTCTGTTGGTGCTAAAGAAGTTACAGCCAAAAACTTTTTCACCCGATAACTCTTCGGCAACCCAGGCCACCACATCCCCTCAGTCTCAAGAGGTGGTGGCTAACCATATTATCATCCCTGCCGGCAAAAAGACGGTGATAATCAGTGGGCCCAACACCGGAGGCAAAACCGTTTCTCTCAAAGGGCTAGGGCTCTGCTTATTGATGATGCAAGCCGGAATGCCCATTACTACAGAGACAGGTTCATCTCTTCCCATTTTTAACGGCATTTTTACCGCTTTTGGAGATGATCAGGATTTACAGCGGGGACTCTCCTCATTTTCAGGCCACTTACTGGCTGTCCAAAACTTGCTGCAGGAGGCGAATTCTGGCAGCCTGGTCCTGGTCGATGAACTAGTGTCAGATACTGATCCTGACCAGGGGGCGGCGCTGGCCAGAAGTATTTTAGAAGATCTCTGCCAACGCAATATCTTCACCTTTGTGTCCACTCACTATCAACAACTTAAAGTTCTCTCTCTCCAAGATGAGCGTTATTACAACCTGGCGGTTGGTTTTTCCCTGGCCGATTTATCCCCTACTTTTAAGATAACCCCGGGAATTCCCGGATCATCCAGAGCCCTGGCAATTGCCGGTCGATTGGGACTGGAGGATCGTATAATCGCCAGAGCCAGAAATTATATTCATCAAGAGGGAGCCCGGCTGGAAAAGATCCTGGTGGAGTTAACCGATATTTGTGCTCAACATGAGAATCAGAAAAAAAAATACCAGAAGTTAGTGGCCCAGGTTGAAAGAGATAGCAATATCCTTCGAGAAAAAATAGACCGGCAAAATGCCCGGGAAAAAGCCTTTGTAGCCGGGAAACAGCAAGAATTACTGCAAGAGATCGAACACGAAAGGCGCGAAATAAGCACCATTTTAATCGACCTAAAACAAAACAAAAGGCCGGCCCGAAAAGTATTGATCCGCACCGAGGAGGAACTATCCCGCCGCGGCCGCAAAATAAAAAACAAAATAGCCCGGCAAAAACCACCTTTTAAAGCCATTGAAATTAAAGGCCTTATACCTGGCCAATCAATCTATTTACCATCCTTAAAGAGAGAGGGCGAAGTGCTGGAGATCGATCTGATCCGGGAAAAAGTGACCATCCTGGTTGGAGAAATCAAAATGAAGGTTAACGCCCAAGAGATTGCCGCCAGTCCCAGGGGCACCAACCAGGCAGTTAAAACCGGCCTAAAGACAACACCAGTTGCCCAGATTTCCCCAAAAAGTAGGTCGGAAGTAACCATACAAACCAGCCAAACCTCTCTGGATATCAGGGGATTGAGATTAGATGAAGCCAAAGAAGCGGTTATCGATTATCTGGACAAATCGCTTTTGAATGGTATGGATATGATCTATATCATACACGGACACGGCAGCGGCGCCTTAAAAAACGGAATTAGAGAGATGCTAAAAGAGTCCCGTTACGTAGAATCTTTTAGGGCCGGCCAAAGAGAAGAAGGTGGAGACGGAGTAACCGTGGTGAAAATAAAATAATAATTTTAACAGGATTAACGAGATGGAACCGGATATTAATTATCCAATTTATCCTGTCTAATTTAATATAAGGTATAAAAATGAGATTAGTTTTTATGGGAAGCCCCCTTTTTGCAGTGACCTCTTTAAAAGCCATCTGCCAAAGCAAACACCAGGTTATGGCAGTGGTTACCCAGCCGGACAAACCAGCTGGAAGAGGTCGGACGTTGACTCCTCCGGCGGTGAAAAAAGAGGCCCTGGAGTTGGGAATTGAAACTATGCAGCCTAAAAGCCCCAAAAACCGGGCTTTCCTGCAGAAAATCAGAGAGATGGAACCGGATATAATTGTAGTAGTGGCTTATGGTAAAATATTGAAACGCTCCCTTTTCGAACTACCGGCCAAAGGAACCATCAACCTGCACGCCTCGCTTTTGCCAGCCTACCGCGGAGCGGCCCCGATAAACTGGGCCATTGTCAATGGTGAAAAAGAGACTGGAGTCACCATTATGCAAATCGAAAAGGGATTGGACAGCGGAGATATGTATCTGAGTAAAAAAACCGCCATCGGTCCGGAGGAAACTGCGGGCCAACTGCATGATCGCCTGGCGGTTTTGGGCTCTGATTTGTTGGTGAAATGCCTGGACCTAATAGAAAAAGGGGAGATAACCACCACCCCTCAGGAACATCAATTGGCCACTATGGCCCCGATGTTAAAAAAAGAGGACGGGTACATCATTTGGGATAAGACGGCAAAAGAGATCTACAACCAAATCCGGGGGCTCCATCCCTGGCCTGGTAGTTTTACTCTCCACCAGGGTAAACGACTTAAAATAGGGAAAGTCAGAATTGAACCCGGAGATGGTATTCCAGGCCAGGTGCATCTCACTGCCAGCGGAGAAATCCTGGTGGGCTGCGGCCCAGGTATGAAAGGGATGAATGGGATGATCTGTATTGAGGAAATACAGGCGCCTGGAAAAAAGATGATGAAGGCTAATGATTTCCTCAGGGGACATAAAATCTCAGCTGGTGATAATCTTGGACAAGAATAAAGCCCTTAAACCGCGAAGCCTGGCGGCCTCAATACTTAACGAAATCGAAACCAGCAATGATTTTTTCACTGCTTATATGCAAAGAAACTGCGAAAGGAAATGCCCATGAATCAGGTGATAATCTCTGCCTCCATTCTGTCCGCCGATTTTTTGTGCCTGGCTGATACTATCAAGCATCTGGAAAATGAGGGAGTTCAAATGATCCATTTGGATGTGATGGACGGCCATTTTGTCCCCAACATCACTATCGGGCCAAAAGTAGTGGAGAGTATCCGCAATTTTACCAGCCTGTTCATTTGATGATCGCCGACCCCGCCGCCTATCTGGAAGATTTCGCCCGAGCGGGCGCCGACTATATCTCCATCCACCCAGAAGTAGACCCACATATCCACCGAAGTTTGAACCGAATTCGGGAGTTGGGCTGCAAATCGGCAATTGCCTTCAATCCCTCCACTTCTATCGAGGGACTGCCTTTTCTGCTGGATTGCCTGGATATGGTTTTGCTGATGACGGTGAACCCTGGTTTTGGCGGCCAAAAATTTATTGGAACCATGGAAAATAAAATCTTTCAAGTGAGAAAAATGCTGGATAGGTATAAAGAGACGAAAATCCGGCTGGAGGTAGATGGCGGCATCAAAGACAATAACTGTGCTAGAGTAGTGGAAAAAGGGGCCGATACCCTGGTAATCGGTTCTTACCTCACCAAGAAAGGAAAAATTGGAGCACGGGTAAAAAAGATAAAAAGCATAATTGGTTGACACTCCTGCATAGTTATAGCAAACTAAAGAACAATGTGCTTAGGGGGATTGGTATACCATAATAAACTAAGGGGCGAATATGGCTGATGAAAAGATACTGTTTATTGCCACCTATTTAAATTCCTCCGCTAACATCATGAAATATCTGGACCAGGCTAATTTCAAATCCATGATGACCAATTCCCTGAAAAATGGGATTGAAACAATTACCTCTTTTAACCCTGATGTAGTGCTGGTTTCGGTGGAAAGAGTTGAAGACCTGGATATTAACGGGATAAACCAACTCAAACGCTGCACAGAAACCTTTATCCCCATAATAATCATCTACAACCAGGAAGATGAACAAAATGAATTGAACTCCCTTAAAGCCGGTGTCGACACTTTTTTGGTCTTTCCTTTGAAATATTCCACCCTGATCAACAGCATCCGAGACATGATAACCATCAAGGGACTGCGGGAATATGTGCATACCCTGGAAAATCAAATAAAATCCTCCAGCCAAAATGTGGAAGACCTGGAAATTATTGATCCCAAAACCAATTTCTACCGCTTTAAATATCTTAAAAAGTATTTGATAATCGAAATCAAGCGTGCCCGCCGTTACCGGTATCCTTTCTCCCTGCTTCTGCTTTCCTATGATAATTTCCGCAACTTGCAAGAGAAATATCCCCGCAATATCTGCCACCAACTGTTTGGCGGTCTTTCACTGCTGATAACCAAGCAGATCAGGGATGTTGACCTGCCAGTTTCCTATTCAGAAGAAAACGTAATGATAGTTCTTCCTCATACCGGCCTGGAGGGGACTATCAATTGTGCCGAACGATTACGGACAGCAATGAAAAAGGCTATTTTTCAACGGGAAGGTGTCTCTATACAGGTAAAAGTTTCCCTGGGCGTGGCTGGTATGGACGATCCCAAAGATTTGAGTTTTAGCAACATGATATTACAGGCTACCAAGGCTCTGCGCAAAGCTAAAATGGATGGTGGTGACAGGGTTTGCAGTTAACATGATAAAATTATTTTCCTATCTCCTGTTTATTTGCCTGACGGTTGGGGGCGCTATGGCTGATCAGGAGAAAATAGAAGGCGCCTGGTCATGGGAATTGGGGGCTATTTCTCTGAAAATAAATGGTAATAAGGTAGAAGGAACACTACTCCAAGATAGCCATCTTTGTCCCTTTAAAAAAGGGGTTAAGGTGTTGCAGGGCACCATAGAGGAAGATACATTATCTGGAAAAATGAGGGTTTGCCTGCAAAAAAAATGCCCTGGGGGCTCACAATGGCACTTTATATTACTGATTTTGGGAAAAAATGGTAAAAAATTTAAAGGCGCCATAAGTTCAAAATGCCCTTTGAAACTAAAACGGCAGAAGAGTGTTATTCTGACCAAACAAAGAGCGCAAAAAAGTGGTAAAAAAACTAAGAGTTTAAAAGCCAATACCCTGGAAATGGCCGTGGACCTGGGCAAAAAAGGACGAACCGAGCCCGGGAAAGAGCATTACAATCCCTTGAATTATAAAATTAAAAGCACTGAGCAAGAGATTTTAATGCAGGAAGCGGGCAACTATCTATCGGAAGGATATTTCGAACGAGCCAGGAAACTGTTTATCAAAGTCATCCAAATAAATCCGGCTCGGGTAGAAGCGTATAATGGCGTTGGCGTCACCTTCTACGCCCGCAAGGAGTTGAAAAAGGCGGAAAAGTGGTATAAAAAAAGCTTGGATATTGACCCCGACTTTCCTGATGCTTACTACAATTTAGCCTGTATTTATGCTTTAATGGACAAGTCTGGGATGGCTATTCAGTTTTTAAAAATTTCCCTCTTAAATGGGTATATTGACGTGCAAAACATTAACCAGGACCCGGATCTGCAATCAATAATCACACAGATGAAAAAAGACCCGCTTTTAAAAAAATATCTTGTCAAGTAGATAACCAATGAGCCAAATCGATCAAATAAATATCTTAAAAAAAATATCCCTGTTTAAAAATCTTGATGACCAGGATTTACAATCTCTGCTGAGTCTTTTTATCAGCCGCCGCTACAACCGGGGAGAATTGATCCTCAGACAATACAGTAAGGGAGATGCACTGTTTTTAATTATCAAGGGGCGGGTAAAGGTTGTTCTGTACGGAGAAAACGGCAAGGAGATAGTTTTGTCTATCTTGAATGCCAACGATTTTTTTGGTGAAATGTCCCTTTTAGACGGTAAACCCCGTTCCGCCAACGTGATGGCTGCTGAAGAATCCACCATACTGGTGCTGGAAAGAAAGGTGTTTAAAAGCCACCTGTTGCAACATCCCTTAATCACCCTCTCTTTGCTTGAAAAGTTGTGTAAGAGATTACGCCAGGCAGATGAGAAAATCGGCAACCTGGTTTTACTGGATGTTTATGGCCGGGTGGGACATATTTTGCTCCAGATGGCTCGTGATCACGGCAAACCTATAATGGGGGGCGTGCTTATTGAAAACCGCCCCACCCATCAAGAGATTTCAGCCATGGTAGGCTCTTCCAGGGAAACCGTTAGCCGGGCCTTGAAAGATTTAGCCCAAAAAGGTCATATCACCATCTCCGGCAAAAACATCATCATCCACAAAACCATGATCCTGGAAGAGTATTAGATTCAGGAAAAATTTGGAGGGGCACTAAGAATTTGGAGGCGCTTCACCAGCTAGGCGCCGGCTCAAAAATTACCGCAAGGTGTATAAATAATACTCCGAGGATAATTTTTGAGCCGGCGCCTAGCTGGTGAAGATGCATCCGAATTCTTAGTTGGCTTCTTCGTACTCGGCGTCCACTACCCCCGGATCACTTTTTGGGGGAGGCGGAACATCTTCGCCGGGTTGGTCGGCATCTTGGCCTGGTGCTCCCGGACCTGCGCCTTCTGCTCCCGGAGGAGGTGCACTCTGCTGGTACATAATTTCGGCCATTTTGTGGGAAGCCTTAGTTAAATTCTCTATTGCAGTTTTGATCTCATCAACATTGCCGCCGGACACTGCCTTTTTGGCATCTTCCATAGCTTTCTCGATATTACTTATGGTATCGGCATCCAGTTTGTCTTTGTGCTCTCCTAGATTTTTCTCTATCGAGTATATCAAAGTGTCGGCATTGTTTTTTACCTCCACCTCCTCTTTTTTCTTCAGATCATCCGCCTCATGCTCCTGGGCATCTTTCACCAATTGGTCTATCTCTTTATCGTCCAAACCACTGGAAGCAGTGATAGTGATATGCTGTTCCTTGTTGGTGGCTTTATCCACAGCGCTGACATTTACAATACCGTTAGCATCGATGTCAAAGGCTACCTCCACCTGGGGCATTCCTCGGGGTGCCGGTGGAATTCCATCAAGATGAAAACGTCCTAAGGTACGATTGTCCCTGGCCATGGGCCGCTCGCCCTGTAATACGTGTACCTCTACTGAGGTTTGGTTGTCTGCGGCAGTTGAAAATATCTCACCTTTCTTGGTAGGAATGGTGGTATTCCGTTGGATCAGGGAAGTCATCACACCGCCCAAGGTTTCGATACCCAGAGAAAGCGGGGTCACATCCAAAAGCAGCAGGTCTTTCACCTCACCAGAGAGAACTCCAGCCTGAACCGCCGCCCCCATGGCCACCACCTCATCAGGGTTGACACCCTTGTGAGGCTCCTTGCCAAAAAACTTCTTTACCTCTGCCAACACTTTGGGAATACGGGTGGAGCCTCCCACCAAAATCACTTCATCGATCTCGTTGGGATTCTTGTTGGCATCCTTAAGGGCTTGCCGGCAGGGTTCCAAAGTCCGATTAATCAGATCTTCCATCAACGATTCCAACTTAGCCCGGGTCATCTTAATGTTCATGTGTTTGGGGCCAGAGGCATCTGCCGTTAAAAAAGGCAAATTGATATCGGTTTCCATGGCAGAGGAGAGTTCGATTTTGGCTTTTTCAGCTGCCTCTTTGAGTCGCTGCAAGACCATCTTGTCTTTGGTTACATCTATTCCCTGATCTTTTTTAAACTCTTCGGTTAAATACTCGATAATCCGCTGGTCGATATTATCACCGCCCAGGTGGGTATCGCCGTTGGTGGAAACCACCTGCACCACGTTCTCGCTCACCTCCAGAATGGAAATATCAAAGGTGCCGCCGCCAAAATCAAATACTGCAACATACTCATCTTTTTTCTTATCCCGCCCATAGGCCAACGCCGCTGCAGTGGGCTCATTGACGATTCTCTTAACATTTAAACCTGCTATCTTACCGGCATCTTTGGTAGCCTGACGCTGGCTGTCGTTAAAATAAGCCGGTACAGTAATAACCGCATCAGCCACTTTTTGGCCCAAATAATCTTCAGCCGCGGTTTTTAATTTCTGCAAAATTTTAGCAAAAATTTCGGGCGGGGAGTGAGTTTTTCCTTTAATATCCACCACTACATCGTTATTACCTGCAGCAACCACTTTGTAAGGGACAATACCAGTCTCCTCCTTGACTTCGTTATGCTTACGACCCATAAACCTCTTGATGGAATAAATAGTATTGTCAGGGTTGGTGATGGCCTGCCTTTTAGCCACTTGCCCGGCTAAGATCTCGCCATCATCAGTATAGGCGACAACCGAAGGGGTGGTCCGGCCTCCCTCCTGGTTGGTAATCACCTTTGGTTCTTTCCCCTCCATTACCGCCACCACTGAATTGGTTGTACCCAAATCTATTCCGATAATCTTACCCATAATATCCTCCATTTGAAACGAGTTCATTAATTATCATCTTTTCCATCCGAAAACCACCTTCTGCGACGAAGTGAATTCTCGGGCGGTTACCATATAGGTTTCACCAAAGAAGATAATCATAATTTGGCATTTGTCAAGGGTAGAAGAGGAATAATTTGCAATGATCCGATGCTCCCCTCTTGTATCTCTGATGAACATCTGTTATTTATATTAATGTTATGAAAACAATTTTACATATTGCCATCATGGTTATTGGATTAACTCTAATCTTTTGGGCCTGTTCCAATGGAGATGCCCCTTCCCGTTCCGGCACGGGGAAAAAGTGCACCACTGATTACCAGTGTCTAAATGGACAATTCTGCCATGAAGGATTTTGCCAAAATCACTGCTCCAGGTTGGTGGAAGGTTGTCCCAGCAGTAAAAAATGCGACCAGGAGAGCGGACTGTGCCTAGAGGTTGTAGGCTGCACTCAAGACTCTGATTGCATATTAAAGGGGCAAATCTGCCAGGGTGGCATATGTGTGTTTAATTGTGAAGCGCAGCAATGTGGGTCAGGGGAAAAATGTGACCCGGCCAGCGGCAAGTGTCTTAAGGATGAAACCACCTCTGAACCAAAGTGCCCCCTGGGTAGTGTATGTAAATGCACCACCGACCAAAACTGCCACCCTCCCAAAACAATATGTGAAAATCTTTTATGCGAACCGGGATGTTCACAGGGTTCCTGCGGTATTGGACGGGAGTGCGATTTAACCTCGGGCCGGTGCTATCCCAACAACTACTGCAACACCGACAAAGATTGCCTGGTAGATTATAATTGCTATACCAAAGGCGGCTTCAACGATCCCAATAGCAGATGTCTGCCCTCCTGTTCACTCACTGGCTGCGCCACCGGTGTCTGCGGCCAAGATGGACGCTGTGAAGGTCAAGGCTGCACCACCGACCAGGAGTGCAATCCTCCCTATACTATCTGTCAAAACAACAGTTGCGCCAACGGCTGCCTGAACTCCTCCTGCCCAACCGGAAAAACCTGCAACCAGGCCAGCGGCCGGTGCTTAGAGACGGGAATAAAAAATTTAGGTCAGGATTGTACTACTCACCAGGAGTGTAGCAGCGAAACCTGCCTGCGACTGGCAGTGATGCAACAGGAGTATGCTATCTGCACCAAATCCTGCTGTCATGAGAATGAATGCCCCAGCAACTTTGGTTGCATACTTCACAATGGCCTAAATTTTTGTTTGCCAGAACGTATCTTCCCCCCCTCTATTAAATTTACCACTCCGGCCGGAGGCGCCTGTTCTGCCCAGCAAAACCACTGCAAGTCCAATATTTGTGACACTAACAAAAATAGATGCCTGGCATCCTGCTGCACCAACTCCAACTGCAGCGGGCTGCAATGTATCTGGTCTCAGATTGGTATATCCACTACGGCCAGATTGCTAAATCTCTGCAATATACCCCTGGGTTATGGTAGCACTGGTTCCAGTTGCACCAGTCAGATGGATTGCGCCAGCCAAACTTGTGTTCGGTGGCAAGGAGGCGGTAGCGGTTTTTGTGGTGATTTGTGCTGCTATGACGGCGATTGTCCGGCGGGATTTTCTTGCAGCCAGATTAGTGGACTCAACCGCTCCTTTACCATGGCCTGTGTTAAAGAAGTTGGCACTAAGGATTATGGCCAACCCTGCTCAATAGTAAACTCCCAAGAGTGTAAAAGTGGACTCTGCTACAAAGGAAAGTGCGTCAAAGCCTGCTGCCAGGATAGTCATTGTCCCACTGGCTTCAAATGCCTACCAACCCCAAACGAAGAAAGCCCCTCCAATTGGGTAAATCTCTGTTTGGAAAATAAATAATAAAAGTGGTATGATGTGCCGCTATCGGCGGTCGTTTATAGTAATCTCAGCCGTAGGCTAGTTAAAAACGACACCATATCCCCCAACTCAAAGTGCGTAATAGATTTGGAGATCACCTGGTGATGTTGATCGTAGAGAGTTCCATAGCAAATGGTGTGGGTTTTAACCAGATTAATAGGTTTCCACAATTTAACATCCACCTTTTCTCCTACATAGGAGTAATTATCTCCGTTATACTCAAAGTAAAGGTTATAGCGTAGTTTGTATTCCGACAGGTAACTCAATTCCAGGGAGCCGTGGCAGGCTATCTCTCCGTCAGTCAAGCCCTCAACATAGATGACGCCTTCTGCTTCATTGAGCATAAACTCCGGAGAAAAGGGATTTATAAATTTGAATAATTCCTGCCCCCAATCAATTTTAAAATAGAATTTCTTGTCTTCGACATCCCCGTAACTCTTGTCCACAAAATGATGTAATCCCCGCATAGTTTCGATCATACTAAAACGGCAATGCATAAGATAATTCTCCTCTTAAAATCTATTCCCTAATTGGACTCATTTTATCCTATCCGCTTCAATCTTTCCAGTCGTTTTTTAGCCTTGGTTAAAAAAATTACTTTCTCCTGGCTAATCAATACCCGACCAGGCGCGGTGGTTTTTCGCCCTACACTTTTCGCTCTTTTTACATACTTGCACCTGGTATAGAGTACCTCTGCCTTTTCACCCTCTTTTACCTTACTGTAATTAAGGGCCAGGTAAGCGGCGTCCAAAAGGATTTCCGAAGAGATCTCCCTCTCCTTGTCCTGGGGAATCACTACATGGGCGCCGGCAAAACCCCGGACATGAAGCCATAGATCATTTCCCCGGGCTTTGGAAAAAGTCAATTTATCATTGTCTGCCCCACCTTTGCCCACCATGATCCGCTGCTGGCAGTTATTTTCAAACAGGTGGAAACACTCTCTTTTCCCCTTTTGCCCTCCGGCTTCTCCTCTCCGGCCCGAAGTTGCTTTTCCCCGGGCTTTCCCCAGATCTGTTTGCGCCAACCCAAGCCCATTCAGGAGAATTGCATATTTCGTCTCTATTTCAGATAATTTTTCTCTATTGGCAATCTCCGTTATCTCATCTCTGATCATTGTCAATTTTCTCAACTCTTCTTTAGTTGATTCTAAATTTTTCTCCACCATCTCCCGGCCGCGTTTATATTTTTTGGCTAATTTGAAAAACCGGTTAAGGTTTTCCCGGCTGTCTAATTCCAATTGCAAGGGGATCTCAATCTCTCCCTCCTGAGGTTGAAAATAGTTAAAGGCTCTAACACTTCTTTGGCCCCTCTTTATTCGGCCCAACAGCGGTTTTAGCAATTCACCGTATTGTTGGTAAGTATCCGCATTAGCGGTTTTTTTCCGCTCCGCTTCAAGTCTGGTAATCTTCCGGCCTATTTTTTTTATCCGTTGTTTTAGCACTTTCAACAACTTTGAGCGCCTGGAGGTAAATATCTCGACTTCCTCTTGTCGCTGAAAATACAGTTCCATAGCCCGATTATACGGGTATGGTTCACACTCCATATCTACAGGTGCCAAGTCACGGTTGGTGGCGTCAGGAGATATCTGATTTTTCCCTCTCTCCTGCCCTGGACCGCCTGCAAGAGGAACTGCCGGTTCATGGTATCTCTGACCTGGAGCCAAATCCCGGTCTTCTTGGTCTGTGGGCAACATGGAATTGACAATATTGCGGTTAGAATCAAGCACGAATATATTACCCCGAGGGATCAATTCCACCTGTAAGATGTGAGCCTCCATATCTGGAGACTTTTTTGTCAACCCGGCATTGAAATCCCGGGAATTCTTTTGGTTCTTAAACTGCAAGGAAACCAGCCGGTCGTGGGAATATTTTTCCACCGCCTGAAGCGAAACACCCGATAGGTGCTTGCGTAAAAACATCTGAAAAGCCAAGGGGGAGGCCGGATTGGCCGGACGGATGGCGGTCAGATGAAGACGCGACATCTTCTCCCGCACCACCATGAGCAGCAATCTCTTTTTCCTCCCCGATTTTAACCGTAGATACAGGCGGCGGGGATGAGGTTGGTAAACATTATCCAATTGGCATGGACACAGGAGGGCCAACTCTTTTACCACCTGGTTTATCTGAAAATCGGACATTCCCATCTTAGGGCTCCCTTAACTATTCTGATCAGCTGAAACTAAGGCGGGTAAATAAAATCTAAACGTGGAACCTTCTCCAGAAGAGGATTCTATCGTTAAAAAACCGCTATGATTTTTTATGATTGATTGGGCAACGGTCAAACCCAAGCCTCGACCGCTCTGCTTGGTAGTAAAAAAGGGAAAAAATATTTTGTCACGAATTTTCTCTGGAATCCCTACTCCGCTGTCAATGACTGAAACCATAACATTATACTTGCCGGACAGAGGAATCCTGCTATTTTCATCCTTAATATAATTTATCGCCTCTATCTCCACAGTACCACCATCCGGCATAGCCTGCTGAGCATTGAGAACCAGGTTATGAATCACCTGCTGCAACTGATTTTGATCCCCCATTACCTCCCATAGATCATTATTTAAATTAAAAGTGCACTTCGTCTTTGAACCACTGGCCGCAAAATTGGCAGCATCCTTTAAAAAGAGAAAAAGAGATATCTCCCTTTTCAAAGGTAAACCCCCTTTTGAGAAGGTTAGAAGTTGCTGGCTCAAATCTTTGGCATAGTGAGCGGCTAACATGGTTTCATCCAGCATTTTTACAATATCTTCATTGGTTGAGGAGATCATCTTGGCCAATTGGGTGTTGCCCATTATACTCTGCAAATAGTTGTTGAAATCATGGGCTATACCACCAGCCAGTACCCCTACCGATTCAATTTGATAGGCTCTCTTGACCTCTTGCTCCATCTTTTTACGGTTGGTAATATCACGAATGATCCCCACAGATCTAAAAATCTTTAAGCCATCCTCTCTTTTGGAACTGTACGAGCCAACCGCCTTTATCTCCCCATGGATAAATTCTGGTTTTTTAATCCCTGCCTTCTTATCCTCTTCAGTCAGATCTCCAATCACCTTCAACCGTAACTTGAGGTCGACCTCGAGTTCCAGGTTTTTTTTCGAACCGCATACCTTCTGTTCAGTCATCATTCCGGTTTTCTTGGACTCTTGCTCTGGCAGGTTAAATCTACAGAATTAACTGGCGGATATCTTCTCCCACCAGGCGATCGAGCGGACAGAGAAAGACCTCTTCTGCTATCCTATTCATATAGAGAATATTTCCCTGCTCATCGATTTCGTACACCACATCGGGGATGGCTTCCAAAAGGTGGTAATGCTTCTGTTCACTTATTCTCAGTTCATCTTCCGCCTGCCGTCTTTCCTGCAATTCATCTTTCAAACGGGTACTGGTCTGGTTTAGCATATTGGTTCTCTTCTCCACCAACTGCTCCAACCGAATCCGGTGTCTATTCAATTCCGTACTCTGCTCCCTGATCTTTTGCTGTAATTGCTCCCCCAATTGCTCCTTCCGCCTATGGGCTTTGGCAAACAGGTTAGACAGCACCAGGGATTGGGTGAAAATAAAAAACAAGAATCCAAAGGGAGCGCTTAATTGACTGGTGATCACCTGTTGGGTATGGAGAATATCGTTGAGCACTAATATGGGACCGACCAACAGCCCAATAAAAACTATTATCGCCCCCTCTCTCTTTTTCACCATGGCCCGCACGCTTACTGACAGGCACCAGACTACAGCCAGCGCAGCTCCTGTTTCGTTGACCAGTACATAGGCGGTAAAAAACAGGGGTTCGGTTATAAAAATGATGCTGGTGCAAACCAGAAAGAACCCCAGAACAAATCTGTTTACCCTACCGACCACAGGGCTGGGAAAGAGGTGATATATAAAATAGCAGAGAGACAGTATGGCTAACTGGATACTGAAATAGCCTAAGTTAAATCGCCAGGTAGACAAAGAAAATAAGATATTGCCAAAAGGGTGGTAGGCTATCAAATAGCAGGACAAAGACAGGCACAAAAGGCTGAAATAGAGGCTGGCCACATCCTGGCGGCGCAAGTAGTAGAGCAAGAGATGGTAGATGGCCATAACCAGTAAAATACCCACCACCATGGCATCTATAATCTCATCGAGTTGCCTCTCCCGCTCCAAACGTTGGAAGATATCCAGCCTGGGGGCCTGCCATATTCCACCCCGGGCGTGATGAAAATTGGAGATCCGCAAGGCCAGCACTAGTTCGGAGCTCTGATTTTCTTTTGGCTGGGGTTGAGTATAGAACAATTTTGCCAAAGACTTTTGACGGACCTGGTAAATGGGAGTTGAGGTTGTACGGTCCTGTCCGAAAACACCATCGGACATAAATTTTCTGCCGTTTATATATAATGTATAAGTGCTGTGAACATGCTTAAGAAAAAAACCATATTGCTGTATTCGCTTCCAGGTGGCAGACGCCAGTTTCAGCCTCAGCCGAAACCATCCGTAACCCTGTCCCTGGCCGGCAATGTGGTTCCAATATCCTGGCACCTTAAAGTTCTGCCAGGTAGAATCGTCATAATCAGGCTGTTTGAATTGCTCTTCATCCTGCTGCCAGACAAATTTCCACTCTCCCTTCAATTCAATTCCACCCTGGCTGGAAAAATCCCAACTTCTGGCATCCAATACGCCATTTTTAGCCCTGGGAGGTATATCCGCCACCTGGCAGGAACAAAAAATAGACGCGGCTGCCAATAATAATATTAATACTGGTAGAGGAAGCACATACGATTTTATTTTGTAGTATTCCATCTATCTTCAACTATGGTGATCATGTTGCTGACACTGCTGGGCTGAACTGGATCATAATGGATAAAACCAAGTTTTAAATCAAACTTACATCTATTAGTTTGGTCTTCCTGTAAATCCTTTAGCCTGGCTTCCATCCGATGAGTAATAATCTCGTCCCCGCAGGCTAAAGGTTCTGCGATTAAGGCCGCAAATCTGAAGCCATCCAGCCTGGCTATAAAATCGGTGCGCCGCAAACATTCCTTAAATATTTTTGATGCTTCACATATTGCCAGTTTTTCCAATTCAGCCAACTCCATGGTTTCCTTGCTTGCAACATTATCCAAGCGCATCACCATTAGGAGCGGCTTTCCCTCTAATTGCTCAACTATCTCCAACTGTTTGGTACAGATATTGAAAAATCCCTGCGAACTTAGTAAACCGGTTAAATCATCCCGCAATTTATATTTGTTTTCAGCCTTGTCCAAAGTGCTGGTCAGAACAGAAAAGGGCAAATCTATCCTGAATTCGGCTCCCTCTTCCGTATTACAAAAATCCAGGCGCCCGTTCATGTTCTTCTCGATTACGGTTTTGGCCATGTACAAGCCCACCCCAATCCCTTTTCCCTGGTCCTTAGTGGTAAAATAAGGCTCAAATATCTTGTGAGCAATCTCTTCATCCACTCCACCGGCATTATCTCTGACAAAAATTGACACCTTCTTATCGCTCTTGCGACAACTAATTAATATACCGGGAAAAGACACCCATCTGCTCAACAGAGCATCTCTGGAGTTGTCCACAATGTTCATCAACGCCTGCTCAAAATCTCCTGGGTAACCGTAAATGGAGATCTCCTCTGACAAATTCAGTTCAAGTTTGATCTCTTTATCCTCTAGCGTGCTCTCCACCAGGGATAATACTTTTTTTATTGATTGGTTTAGAGAAAAATGGTGCTGATTACTATCAGATTTGAAAAAAGTTCTAAACTCATCTATGGTTTTCGAAAGTTGACTGGTTATTTGCCTGCTATTCTGAACGCACAGGTCGATATATTGTTCATCTAACTCACCGAACCGGAATGCATCCTTGATATCATCTATGATGAGGCCCAGGGCAGCCAGGGGTTGGCGCCACTGGTGGGCGATATTGCTCATCATTTCACCCATAGCGGCGTAACGATATTGACGCAGGATAAGGTGATCCTTTTCCCTGCTTTTTGCTACTTCGGTGGCAATTCTATGCTCCAATTTCTGGTTCAATTTATGTATCTCTGCGGTGCGTTGCTCCACCATCTCTTCCAGGCTCTCCTGGTAATTTTTTAACTGCTCCTCCAACCTTTTTTTCTGCAGGGCTCTTTGCACACTACTCAAAACCAATTCCAGGTTGAAAGGCTTAAGTAAAAAATCAAAAGCACCAGCCCGAAGAGCGCTAACTACCCCGTCCACCGAGGCATAGGCAGTCATAATCAACACCTCGGTTTCTGGATAAAGTTCCTTTATCTTTTCAATCAGCTCCATTCCGTTCATTCCGGGCATCTTATAATCGGTGACCACCACATCGAATCTCTCCTCGGCCATCATCTCCAGAGCCATTTTACCACCATCAGCGGTATACGTAGCAAAATTGTGGTATTTCAACACCCTGCTCAACATGGTCCGTACACTCTCCTGATCATCAACCAATAATATTTTTTCCTCTTTTTTTTCTGACATTCTCTTTTCCTAATGGTGTCTTTTCCGGATACAAATCTACCCGGCATTAAAATGACGGAAATTAAATATATAACCCTCTACATTCTCAATCAGTAGTTAAATCAAGTCCTGTTGTCCTATTATAGCATCATTTAGGTTATTCATGGTAAAAGGCTTGATAATAGCGGCCACAAATCCATACTTGCGGTAATCGACCATCACTGGATTGTTGCTGTACCCGCTAGAAATAATAAGCTTTGCCTGGGGGTCCAATTTCAGGAGTAATTCGGCAGTTTCCAGGCCACCAATGCCTCCCACCACGATCAAATCTAGTACCACCGCTTCAAAAGGATCGCCCTGGTCCAGGGCCTGCCGGTAGATATTTACCACCTCCTGACCTTCAGAAGCAGTGGTCACCTGGTGTTCCAGTCTGGTCAACATCCGTTTCACCGTTTTGAGTACAATATTATCATCATCCATTATCAACACTCTTTTACTGATTGCCATAGACTCCTGCTGCCCAGGTAGAACCTCTTCTGGCTGCTCAATTATACCGGGAAGATAGAGGGTAAAAGTGGTTCCCTGGTTCAGCTGGGAATCAATAACAATATAGCCTTCATGTTTTTTTATTATAGAGTAGGAGATGGCCAACCCCAAACCGCTGCCGGTCTGCTTGGTGGTGTAAAATGGATCAAATATCTTATCCAAAAGATCTTCGGGCATACCACATCCCTGGTCTGAAATCTCTATTTTTATATAGATTTCTTGATCCAACTTTATCTTTTCATCACCATGGGGCAGATAATTTTGCGCCTTAACAATAATTTCCCCCCCCTCAGGCATTGCCTGCAGCGCGTTGATAATTATATTATTAATCACCTGATCGATTTGACCTTCGTCAATACAGACCCATTTTAAATTCTCATCCACCTCAAACCGGGATTTAACATTGGTTCCACGAATTAAAAAAGATACTGTTTTTTTTAACAAATTGGAGATATCGACATTCTTCTTTACCGGAATCCCACTCTTTGAAAAAGCCAGCAGTTGTTGAGTCAAATCCCTGGCCCGCAAGGAAACCGCAATGGCATCCTCTAAAATCTGCATAAATTCAGAATCTTTCTCTTCCTCTTCATCACTGAACATTTTTGCCAACTGAAGATTGCCCAGTATGCTTTGCAAATAGTTATTAAAATCGTGAGCAATCCCGCCGGCTAAAATCCCCAAAGTTTCCAATTTTTGTGATTTTTGTAATTCGTTCTCATATTTTTTCCGCTCGGTGGTATCACGGATTATCCCTACTGAACCCACTAATTGATTTGTATCCCCATCAGTACCAAGGTAAAAACCCACCGCCTTGATCTCGCCGTAAGAAAAAACCGATCCAAACGTGACATCATCATTTTCATCCGAAATCTGGCTCCCTTTGGAAATCAGCCTCACTTCTAAATCCCGGGTCATCCGTTTTCCGGTCCGGCGCTCATCAAATAATTTGGGTGAATTGGAAGAACCGGTGATTTTTCCCTGGTATTGGGGTAACACGTTTTGGCAACTGCAGTTCCGATAGTCATAGGGATGCAAAATAGTCTTGAAATGACGACCTATTAATTCGTCCCTATTATAACCCAACACCTTCTCAATAATACTGTTCAAATAAACAAAGTTGCCCTGGCTATCAACCATGTAAACCAAATCTGGAATCGCTTCTAAAAGATCCAGGTAACGCTTTTCACTTTGGGACAACTCTTTTTGAATCCGCAGTCTTTCAGCCAACTCCTGTTGCAAACTACGATTGGCATCATTTAATCTGACAGTGCGCTCTCCCACCAATTCCTCCAGATTATCCCGGTGTTGTCTTAACTCCAGAGTCTGATCCACCCGGCTGTAAGCGTTAGAAAAACGAATAGCCAACACCGCTGACTGAGAAAAAATCAAAGCCACCAGGCCAAAAGGAACTAAACATATAAACGACTGATGATAAATCTCAAAGAGTTGATCATTTCCCAGGCTGAGTATCATCACCAATATACCCACAATCACCAGATGGGACCCTGCTCTTTTGGTGATTATACCACGCAGACCACTATAGAAACAGATAACCCCAGTAATAGCGCACTGGGTATAAAACATAGGAATAAACAAAAGGAAATAATCTTCCGGCGTCAATATGGCCAACAAACACAGACAAGTGGTGTAAATTTGACTTATACGCACTAAAAGCCTGGGAAGAATTTTATAAAACAGATAGAAGAAAAAGACGAGAAACAGATGGCTCCCCAGGGTGAGGGATAGGAATACCAATTTGTGGTTCCACTTAAACAGGTCATAGGCGGGTAGCAATTTTCCCAAAAAGTTGCGGCCTCCTATATGAAAAACCAAAACCGCCAGACAACAAAAGGCAAAGTAAAAACCAGCCTTATATTCGCTCCGTCCCACCCAGAGCAACAAGTGATAGATAAACATCATCAGCAATATTCCACCTACCATATAGTTAAGAATATCCTGATGCCAACCAAGCCCTTTAACACCACTGGAAACAATGTGGCAAAATAGAAAAAAAAGTGATGTTCCCAGCACTATAGAAATAACTGCAAAAGTTAATCTAAATGGCTTTTGGCTCCACCAGGTTGACGATGCTATATTTTTTAAAACCTGTTTCATAAAAAATACCTGTTTACCGGTTTCTCACTTGCTTAAGTGCGGCCTCAATATCCTCTACTTTGAAAGGTTTGTGGATCACTCCTTTGAATCCATATTTGGAGTAATTCAACATAACCGTATCATCACTGTATCCGCTCATTACCAGCACCATGGCGCTGGGATCCACCTTGAGGATCTCCTCCATTGCTTGTTGTCCCCCAATACCGCCCGGCACAGTCAAATCGAGACAAACCACAGTAAAAGGCTCCCCCTTTTGAAAATATTTTTGGTATAGTTCTATTGCTTCCCCACCGTCACTAGCCAATTCAACCTGATAGCCAAACCGGTTCAACACCCGGCCGGCAAAATTGCGCACCATCTCATCATCGTCCATAAACAGAATCCGCACATTCATACCAGACAGGTCATCTGGTTGATCTGGCTCGGCTTTCTCCGGTTTTGGTTTGACCATTTTTTGGGGCTCAATAAATACGCTGTCATCATAGGCCAGCAACCAAATTGTAATAATAGTATGCTGGTTTGGCACTGATTCTGCAAAAATATATCCTCCGTAATTCCTGGCAATGGAAAATGCTATGGACAGCCCCAAACCGCTTCCCCTTTGCTTGGTGGTAAAATATGGATCAAAGATCTTCCGGATAAATTTTTCGGGAATCCCAGTGCCCTGGTCTTGAATAGATATCTTTACATAGTTTCCCGGTCTTATCAGATTGGAAGTATCTCCCTGTCCGCCAATCTTGTTTTCCGCCCGAATCAGTATCTCACCTCCCTGGGGCATAGCCTGCACAGAATTGGTAATCACAATCTCTATCATTTGTTTGATTTTGTCTTTATCCGCCTCCACCTGCCATAAATCATCGGCCAGAGAAAAAAACCTGGTGCAGTCAGTGCCCTTTAATACCTGGGTTGACACTTGTTCCAAAATATCAGGTAGCCAAATCTTCTCTTTGTTATCTTTGCTGATACGAGCAAAAGAGAGTAACTGCCCGGTCAAATCCTTGGCGATCAAAGCAGCCCGCTCAGAATCGGTCAAGGCGTCAAAGAGTTCTTCCCCGGGCTGAAAATGCATTTTAGAGTATTGAATATTTCCCAAAATTGCCTGCAATTGGTTATTGAACTGGTTGGCGATCCCCTCGGCCATAAGACCGATAGACTCCAGTTTCTGCACTTTCAGATATTCATCCTGGGTTACTTTACGATGAGATATATCGATGAAACTCTCCAGCAAATACATCTTCCCGTCCAGTGAAAGAGGTACCGCCGTCTTAAGTATATCTAATTTTTCCCCTTTACTATTAAGTAAAATCACCTCTTGGTTAGCGATAAGTTGATTGTCAGGCACACTCTCACTTTGCTCTCCCTCGGGGAGAGAAAAATATTGGTTATAAAGCGAGCCGTTGATCTCCTCCTCCTTCGCACCGATCAATTTTGCCGCTACCTGATTGGTTTCTACAATCTGGCGGTTTTCCGGATCAACCAAAATAATGCCAGCCTGCAAGTTGCTAAAAATTGAATGGAGACGCCGCTCGCTCTCCCGCACCGCTTCTTCAGCCCGTCGCCGTTCGTGTATCTCCTCTTGCAGGCACTGATTGGACTGGCTTAATTCATCAGTTTGTTTTTCCACCTCCTGCTGCAGGTTATGGGTCAGATGCTCCACAGTTTGAAAAGACCTGGAAAAACGCAAAGAGATAACTGAAGCCTGAAAAAATATGAATAATACCAGACCAAAGGAGAAAAGAAATCCGGTATCAATAATTTGACTGGCAAAGAGGATGTCATTGCCCACTGTAAGCAAAAAGATTATCAACCCTGTCAGAACCAGCCTTGATTCCTGCCGTTTCCGCTTCGCCGCCAGACAAGTCACCCAAAAGCATAAAATTACCGTAGCCGCAGAAAGAATTTGGAATAAGAATAGAAACTTACTAAAAAAAGGCGTCTTGGTAAACATAACCATGATGGTGAGGAGTAACCCGGCGCCAACAAACAGTTTTTGCCATTTTGGGGAAGCCTCGCGCGGGAATAATGTATGAATAAACATGAGAAGACAGATTACTCCCACGGATATGCTCATATAGTCCAGGGTCCAATTCAACTCCAGCAAGTTAGACTGGGTAAACATGCGTGGCAACATAAAGGTCACTGTCAGGTGCCTTATGGAAATATCCAGGCAAAGAAGGGCAAACCAAAGACTCTCTTTCGAACTGGACCTGCCAGCCCACAGTATCAAATGGTAAAGACCCATGACCAACAGAACTCCGAGCACGGCAAAATCGGCCAGGTCATTTAGCCACAATTGATGCTGTATGGTTGTGAGTTTACCCAGCCTGGGCGCCTTGTGTAGACCTCCCAGGTTATGGTGAAAGTTGGCCACTCTCAGAGCTATCAATATCTCTGGCCCGCTCACCTTCAATGGTATTAACCTGGGAGTATAGTTAGGCACTGTAGTTGAAGCGCTGTTTCCCGGTGTACCATTTGCTGCCTTTAAACGGCCATTAACATATAGTTGATAGGACGTCTTGATCCGACTAAGAAATAGACCCAGTTCATAATTGCCGGGCTTCACCCTTACCCTGGCCCTATACCAACCGAACCCGTGACCCTCTTGCAACTCTTTATTCCAATAGGAGGGCACTTTTAACAACGGCCAGGAATGATCCGGGAAATCAGGCTGGGCGAACCGAAGATCATCCTCTCTCCATTTGAACTTCCACTGCCCATTTAGCTCCAGAGAATCCTGACGGTCGAAATCCCATTGGCTCAGGTCCAAAACCCCGTTCTTTACCAAAACCTCTGAGAAAGAATTTTGGCAGGATAAAATACCAAGACAAGAAAACATTAACCATAGGAGAATTAACTTTAGTGTCCAATTTTTATTTCCCCAAAAAGAGAGACCGGATGATTTCACTTTGAATCCTCTTTGAATAACTTTGCAATCACATAGAGCAGAATCTCCAGATCGCAAGGCTTATTGACAATGGT
>CAZTWC010000020.1:15021-24504 GCA_964617105.1 uncultured Myxococcia bacterium | reverse complement strand
AGAGTATATCTATCTGGGTATCATCAGTATCACCCAATATTTTTATATCCAGCCCTTCGGCCCAGTCGGCCCGCATATTCATCCCCAGGTTCCAGGGATTGGAGTTGTTTTCCAGCCCCTTGAATACCAGGTTCATCTCGTTGGGATGTTGTCCCTCCATGGTGACCAGATAGCGGCGGATATCAACCAGTTTGTTGGGCACCCTGATATTAACCGGACATTGCTCTAGGCAGGCCAGGCAAGTGGTGCAAGCCCAAATAGCGTCCTCTTTTACCGCCTCATCGTATAGCATGGGCAGTTCCACATCTTCACCTTTGGCAGCCAAAATTTTGGGGCCATAACCCTGCAAATGTTGGTGAAAGTCCTCAATTACCTGCTTGGGGCTCAGTGGTTTACCAGAGATATGGCAGGGACAGAAGTCTTCGCAGCGGCCGCACTTGACACAGGCGTCAAAGTCCATGATATCTTTGTCTCGATACTCCTTTAAAACGGAAACCCCGATGTTGTTGCCATCTTCGATGGTCTGCTCCAGATCATCGTATTTGCTAAGAACTCCACCTGGAGTTAAGTCGGCAAAAAAGATATTTAGCGGCGCGGAAATCAAATGAAATAGTTTGGAATAGGGCAAATAGCCGATAAAAAACAGCACAGAGAAAAGATGGAGCCGCCAACTTATTTGGTGCAGCACCGCCACCACACTTTGAGAGGGTGAAAAGATGGAGATAAATTTGGCTATGATCAGGCCTACCGGTGCCAGGGGGCGCATCTCCGGAAGGGTGATATAGATCCTAAAGCCCTCTACCAAAAAGCCAAAAACCAATATAGATAAAATCAAGGCTAATATCAGGTTGTCTTCACTTTTTTGCAGCAAGTTATCTGGCTTGATAATGTATCTGCGGGCCATAGCCAGAAGAATTCCCAGGCAGCCGGCCAGGCCGCATATATCTAAAAGCAGCGATAGAATAGAGGAGATCGGTCCTGGCAAACGGGGAAAAATACCCAGGTTGACCAAAATTATCACCAGCAAAGGGATGGAAAATCCGTAGAAGATCAACAGGTGCATCAACCCGGGATAGGGTTGCTGCAGAATTTTTTTGTGACTAAAAATTTGGGCCGCCAGATTTTTTAGCCGCTGCTTGAAAATTTGCCGGTCAAAAACAGAGGGAATAATATCAGGCACGCCAACCGACCACAGCCTGACCCTCCTGAATACTCCATGGGAAAAGCATAACAGGGCTACAATCAAAAGTAACAGATCAACTTGGTTCAACATTCTATTAAATCCATTATCTCAAAGTTTTATTATTTCTGGCACTATCTTATAAATCTAACCTGGTGACAGCGCTGGCAGGAGAGATCGTCTACCGGCCTCTCGATATCCAGCATGTGACACTGGTGGCACAGTTTTTTCGGCGGCCGCCCGGTGCCCGGATCGCCCCGGTCGTGGGCAATATTGTAATGGCAGTCGGTGCATTGCTCAACTTCAACTAAGTGGATACGATGAGAAAATAAAATGCTGCTTTTAATGGCAGTTTTCTTCTCAGCATTTTGAGGTGTATTTTCTGTGATCTGGCCTATTTGGTGGTGGCAATTGCGGCAATGACGGTTTACTGCCTCAGAATCAGCCAAAAATTCGGTGGGAGGAGGTGAGCCCAGCATAGAAAGATTTAGATTGTGGCAGTTGAGGCAATGTCCATGATCAAAGTTGGGCGGTTGCCAGTTTTTTTCTTCCTGGTGATGGCAATAAAAGCAGACCGCTGGATTGAAAAAAGTATATTTCAAAGCTGGTCCCACAGCAATAAAACCAGCGCCAAAGACCATTACCAAAATGGCCAGGGTAACTATTATAGTACTCTTTTTAGAGATTTGCCAACCTCTCATTATTGTTTCCCTGCCTTGTCAAGGGTGATTAAAAAAAACTGGGGAGTCTGCCCCTGCTCGCAGATAGCGGTGGCTAAAAAACGACTTCCTCCTGCAGTGGCTATGGTCGGGGTAAATCCCGAGGGATAAAAGGGAAATCGCCAACCTTCACATGGTTGGATATTGGAATTTATTCCAATTAAATTTCCCCGCTTAAAAATAGTGGTCTCCAGCCCCGATTTCAGATTGTAGACTGCTCCCCTATCGCCGCTGGTGTAGTATAGATTTTCGCCGCCGGCGCCAAAGCCTTGCAGGAAACTTCTGCTGCCCTTTCCGCCAAAATAAAAAGATTTGGGCTTGTTGGGGTTGATAAAATAGGTGCCCACCCCCTCTTTTTTGGCGCCGCCATAAAAGAAGAACACTTTTTTTCCGGCCATCAATTTTCCTCTGGCAAAGGGACGATCTAAAAAATCGGTGAGCCGGGATACGTTTCCGTTGGAGGTATCTAATAAATAAAGGTCATATTCCCCTTTTTTGGGGGTAGGTTTTCCTCCGAATAGCAGTAACTCTCCCCGGTCATCCAGGTCAAAACTCCAGCCACCGCCGGTCAGCACTTTCATCGGCAATCGGCTATATTTCCATTCCCCTTTTTGCCAGGTGGGGGCCAGAAAGTATTTTACCTTCAAGGTGTCAGTGTTTATGATGGCAATGGCGCTTGGTTGCCGGTAAGTTCCCGGTCCCAGGTCACCCTTGACTACACAGGCAATGGTTTTTCCGTCAGCGCTGATATCGTAGGCTGAAAATCTTTCCCAAAAAGGCCCTTTAAAGCCCAGTTTTTTCCAGTCTATGGTCTCTAAAGCCTCAATTTTTAAACTCAGGGCTATAAAACCGCTGCCATCCAGGTTTACCAGGCCCAGATAATGGTTAGTCGGTGAATTTGCTCCAGAGAGACTGAGAGGAAAAATAACTTTATCGCCTTTGGTGCTGATTTTAGGAGGATTTTGACTGATTATCAGTTTTTCCCCTTTAAATGGGGCCGGTGCAGCCTTGACTCCGCTTTTGAACAGCCGTTTTTCCTGCTTCTGTTCCCGATCATATACAAACAGAGACCTTACACTGCCACCCGCTTTTAGCAGCCGGTCCCGGTAATAGATTAAAAATTTGCCCTTTCCGTCCATGGTGGGATAGAGCACTCTCTCGGTGAGGCCGGCATTGATTATGCGGCTAACTTTAAAATTGGCATCTGGAGTTTTGGCCGGCGCCGGTGCTACTCCAAATAAAAACAGGATAATAGCCACCAGCGGCCAGGTGCCAGGAGATAAAAAACCGAGATTTTTGGCTGCCTTAAAATTTGGCTCCATATTTTAGACCTTTCTTATAATGACTTTGTTTCCTGGTAATAGATCCCGTTGTTTTCTGGTGAGGTATTGAATTGGATTTACCCCGTTGCCGGTTTTTTGCCACCATATTAAGTGGGTATCAGGATCAGCACTTTTATAGGGGGTGGCCTGGGATATTTTTCCACAGGCGCTGTGCCCAAAACCTTCGGCCAGAGCCACCACTCCGGGTATAATAGCCTGGGAGGTGCGGCAGGTGACCTCAAATTTACCATGATTGGTTTCCACCACCACCTGGTCTCCGGTTTTGATTTTTAAGGTGGCGGCAAAGTCGCTGTTAATCCACAGAGGGTTAAAACGGCCAAATTCGGCCAGCCATTTTCGGTTGAAAGTTTGGTTGCTGGCCAAAGGTCCCCGAAAAGTGACCATAAAGGCTTCGCTCTTGCCCAGTTGATGATTTTTTAACCATAGGCTGCTATCTTTCAGGAAGGGCAAATTATCCATCTTAATAGTACGGATATCTTTTTTTGATCTACCTTTGGCTCCACCAGCCTGGGCCATTGTGGAAGAGTTGGCCGGAGAGGGTCTTTGTCCGCCGGTTTTTTCGGTCGGCATTCCCGGAGCAATATCAGTGGAACTGGCGTAACTTTTCATCTCCTGGCCCAGTTTTTTATACCCGCTCAAAACTCTGGGAGCGGTTTTATTAGTCAGGGGAAGGGCAATTTTGCTATCTGGAGTGGGAAATTTTTTAAAAGATTGTCCCGGGGCTTTAAGTTCAATAAATCCCTTTTGGCGCAGGCTGGACATACCGCCGTGCCGACGTAACTCTTTGGATGAATCTACCAGAGAGAAGAGGAAATCCCGACTGTTTTTATAGTTTGCCAGCGCAGCCAGGGCTGAGTTTTTACTCCTAAGGGCAATCCGTCTGGCCATCTTTAGCAGGAGATCATCCAAAGATATACTTTGACCCCGGGGTTTTGTCCCTGGAAACTGCAAATTGCCGATTTTTTGCCTTAACTGTTTTAAATAGGCGGTTTGACCCATAACCTGGGCGGCTGGTTGTTGTAAATTAAGGTAGGTATTGCCATTGCTGTGTTGGTTGCATTTCAAGGACCAACTCTCCAGCCAGGTGGCAGCGGGCAGTATCAAGTCGGCCATTAAGGCGGTTTCGGTTATATGAGTATCAAATACCACCAGTCGTCCTACCCTCTCTTTTTCCGCCAGGGCTTGTAGATCCTGCCACCTATGGGGATGTTGGTATAGAGGATTGGCATTTAACACCATTAAGAGATCGGTTTTCCCTTTTTTGGTGGTGATATGCTCCAGAAAGGAGTTGTAACTTTTATATTGATTACTGGATTGTTCATAAGAGGACTGCAGGAGATTATCGAGACCCAAACTCTTGAGCCAGGGCAACTGCCGGTTAATAATAAGGCCGCCTTTTTGGTCTATTTTTCCGCAGATAATATTGAGAATCTCCAGGCAGCGTTTGCTTTCCTGTCCCCGGCTGTTTTTAAGAGCACCGCCGCCGATTATCGCCAAACTCCTTTTTGTTAAGGCAAATTCCTGGGCTATTTTTTCCAGAGCCTGATGGTGGATTCCGCAGATATTTTCTACCCGCCTGGGTTCAAAATCTTTTAGATAACTCTGGAGTGCCTGGCTGGAAATATTTACATGCTGTTGGATAAAATTTTGGTCATGTAGATTTTCCCGCAGAATAACCTGGGCCATGGCCAAGGCCGCTATTCCGTCAGTACCGGGTATAATGGGCATCCAATTTCCCTTGGCCGCAGTGTTGGAGAGGCGGGGATCAAAGGTGACCATCCTCAGTTTACCCCGGCTCAACCTATCTACCAGCAGACCCGCTGCAGTAGGAAAGTGGTCGCCACCGGTTAGAGGATTGGCACCGAAGTTGAGGATAAACTTGGACTTTTCCAGGTCTGGAAAGCAAGGTGCGCCGTAGATACTCATCTCTTGCTGCAGAGCCGCCAATTGGCTGAAATCTTCTTCCAACAACAGGCTGATATTCTTTTGGGCAGCCGCCAGGCCAGGTAGAATCAAGGAGTTTGCCCCGGTTAGCATAGAGATGCCAAATTCCCGGTTAGATGAATTTGCTGCTATTCCGGAAATCTCGGATAAAGCTTCATCCCAGCCGATTCTCTCCCAATCAGCCCCTCCCTTGGCGCCTCGGGGTCCTTTGCGGCGGAGAGGATACAGCACTCTCTCAGTATCATTTTGCAGGTTTTCTCCGGCTATGGCCCGGGCGCATAGTTTGCCCCGGCTCAAAGGGTGCTGTTCATTGCCCATGATGTTGTGTATCTGGCCCTCGTGCAGGTAACATATTAAACTGCAGAAATTGGGGCACTCACCACAAGTGGTAGGCACAGGAAGCAATTGGCGCGAACTGCCTCGGGACACAGCTCCGTTTTTGGAGAGAGAGCCGTAAGTAGCGCCGTCAAAACAGAGGGAAGCACCAAGCCCGGTGGTCATCAATAAAAAATTACGTCTGCTTATTTCAAGCATTTAAACTCCAAACGTAAACGTTGTTTTTAGGTTGAAATTTTTTTCATTCTTAAATTACTATCCCGGTATTTCTGACTCCTTCACCTTTTACTACCGTATCCTGATCCAGATGGAGGTAATATACCTGGGGGCCGGTTCCAGACTCTACTTTGATCTTTTGAGTATTTTTAGATCTAATCATCTGGCTGACCCGGCTGTTTTTATCTTGAATATCACCAAAAATCAGGGCTTGAGAAGGACAGGCTTCAACGCATGCAGGTTTCATCTCTTTATCTAGCCGGTGGAGACAAAAGTTACATTTTTGCACGTAACGGCGTTCCGGATTCAGGTAGCGCATATTGTAGGGGCAGGAGACCATGCAAATTTTGCAGCCCAGGCAGGTGTGGGGATTGACATCTACAATCCCGTCATCTCTCTGAAAAGAGGCTTTGACCGGACAAACCCTAACGCAGTGTGGATTATCACATTGGTTGCACATAAGAGGCAGAAAGAAACGGTTTACTACCGGAAAGTTACCCTTTTCATATTGGTTTACCCAGGTACGGAAACATCCCAGGGGTACGTCATTTTCACTTTTGCAGGCAATAGAGCAGGTAGAACAACCGGTGCAACGGCTGAGATCGATAAGCATTACATATCTTTTTTTCCACTCTTTTTTCACTTGTATCACCACTTTGGCACTGTTGGCAATCTCATCCCTTATCTTCACAAGATTCGATAGGAGAATTGAGGGGTAAAAACTTCTCTCCCAGGGTAGTCAGAAGGGCGCAGAGGGCTACACAGCCCAGCACCACAAACCACTCGTAAGCAGAGGGGGAATATTGAGCCAGAGATCGGCTGTAAGACTCGATCATCTGCCCTGAATAAACCACGTCTAACCGCCAGATAAACAATCCCACCAGGGAACAAACCGAAGCGATCAGAACCGTGAACAAATTACGTTTGCAGATTAGCAATCCCATGGGAATAGCCAAACCCAGCAACACTTCGAAAAACCAGAAACGTACGCCCAAAGGTCCGGTCAACATGGCCATAATCGCTTCATAGCGGTTAGGCGGCGAACCGTATAGGGAACTTATAACTTTCCAGAGTATAAAAAAGGCCATCACGCCCAGGAACATTACCAGTAAGCGCCCGATCTCTCCGGTTAAAGATGCCAATTTTTCGGGCAAGGGTTCTTTTTTGGCATAAAAGGCGACATAGGTGGCAAAAAGTAAAAATGCGGCTCCTGAAGCAAAGGCGGAAACAATAAAAATTATTGGCAAATAGGGACCGTACCAAAAGGGACGGGCAGATAGAGAACCCAATACATAACCCAGGCAACTGTTGGCCGCCATATCACAGACAAAACTCAGCAGCCCCACGTAAAATGCGTATTTGATGCTACCTTTGAAGAGGAGGACAAGTTCTATTATCAGCAGCACCAGATAGAGGGTATAGAAGAGTCCCATCCAAAAAATAGGGGCGGTAAAATTGGGGGTAACTGCCATGTAGACCATTAAGCGAAATGGATGTTCCACCTCCATTCCAATGGAGATAAATCCGCAAACTAGAGTGACAATGGCTAAAAACACCCCTCTTTTAGCAATAATTTCATAGCGGTGGATGCCAAAGACATGGCCGAAAGAGGTGAGAAAACACAGACCGGTGCTGGTTACCACAAAGAACATGTAATTGGAGATCAATAATCCTAAAGGCACCAACTGGGTGGTGCCAAACAATTCCTGATTGGTTAACAGACGCATAGCGGCAGTATAGCCCAGCGGCAACAGGCACAAAAGTAGAAATATCACCCAACCGCTGAAAAGGAGTTGTCTTGGGGTAAAGATACTAGGTAATTTCAATTTTTAAAGTCCTATTTTGAAAATTTCCATTTAAATACACCCAAAGTCAAAGCACCGCCTAATAATAGCAGCCCTCCCAGGTTGAGAAACAGCCTTAAGAGATATTCGTATTGATTGGTACCATCCTGGTTGGGGTGCATACGGCGCATATTTGAAACCGTAGTTTGCGGCGAATGGCAATTGATACACTGGGATTTATTGTTATGTCCATACCGGTTATCGGGAGGCAAGTCTTTCTGGTGACATTTGAAACAGTTTGACTGGTCATAATCTTCGGCAGCATTGCCTTTTTTGTGGCCGGAAAAATTGAACAGCAATAAGCCGCTAAAACCATCCCGGCTGGACGCCTGGGAGTGGCATTGACCACAGGTAGACTGTAAATTGGCCGGATTTACAGAGGAGTTGCTGTCTTCGGCTTCAATAACCCGGTGTTTATTATGGCAATCATAGCATTGAGGTGCATCGGCTACATTATTGAGTTGGGCATCCTGGTGGGCTTTGCTGGGGTGGGAAAAGGAAACTTCAGCATGGCATTTCAGACAGTCCACTTGACTGTCACTGCTTTTGCCCATAGGGTGAGAGTATGGTGTAAAGCCCTGGTGGCAATCAACGCAAGATAACTGGTTGCGGTTGTGAATATCTATCATCCAGCCTTTTTTGTCCACGTAAAGGCTTTTTACTCCCCCTCCGGCCTGGGGTTGGTGGAGGGTAGGGTCCGCGTGGCAAAACAGGCAATGACGGTCGTTTATATCACCAGGCGCAAATATTCGCTGTCCTGGTTTTTCATGGTCAATGATAGTCCGGCCAGTTTGATCAGCCTGAACAGAGATGGAAAATAACAGAAATAGCGATAGAAAAAGATAGATTAGTTTCATTAAAATCGATCCTATAATGAACACCAACAAATTTTTGAATTTTATACCATTAATTCATAGTAATTTTCAAGCTAATCTAAGGTATATTACCGAACTCCTCTAAAGGTAAGGAAATCCGCTCTATCGATAGACACTTGCCGTTCTTCTTTTCAACCTCAACCACTACGCCTTGAACTCGAAGTTCTTCATTGCTGATTTCGAAATTGGTCGGCCGTTGGGATAGCATCTTGGCCAAACCCGCTCTGATGGTCATGCCAATTATCGATTTGGCGCCGCCAGTCATACCCACATCGGTAATATAGCCGGTGCCGCCCGGTAAAATAACGTCATCAGCGGTCTGCACATGAGTATGGGTGCCCAGAACCGCTGTTACCTTGCCGTCCAGGTATCGGCCCATAGCTTGTTTTTCACTAGTAGCCTCGGCGTGAAAATCAACTATAATTATATTTACCAGGGGAGGCAGAGACGAGATGATTTCGGAGGCTGTCTTAAAGGGGCAGTCCAGAGGACGCATAAATATTCGTCCCTCCAGATTTATAACGCAAACATTGATAGATTCGTTGGTGGTGAAGATTTTATACCCCCGTCCAGGAGCGACGGCAGGATAGTTGGCAGGTCTTAAGATCTTTCCCTCTTCATCTAAAAAAGGGATGATCTCTCTCTTTTTCCAGATATGATTGCCGCTGGTAAGGCAGTTTATTTTCAGGTTAAGAATCTCTTTGGCCAACTTGGGAGTAACGCCCATCCCGCCGGCAACATTTTCCGCATTAACAATCGAAAAGTCGATGTTATATCTATCCAGAAGGTGCGGATAGAGTTGTTTCAGGGTATTTTTACCTGGCTTACCTACCACATCGCCAATAAATAGTATTTTCAACTAATTTCTCCAGAGTAATCTCGACCTATTTAGCATATTCCACTGCTCTGGTCTCCCTTATTACAGTAATCTTAATTTGCCCGGGATAGGTTAATTCGGTTTCAACTTTTTGGGCGATATTTTTAGACAACACCACCACATCATTATCGGAGACCTTGGGGCTAGCT
>CAZTWC010000020.1:0-15011 GCA_964617105.1 uncultured Myxococcia bacterium | reverse complement strand
GGATGGCATAGGCTTTATCCACTCCATTGAAACTCTTGCATATTTTTTCCAGGTCATCCAGCCTGGACACATATCTTTCCAGCGCTTCATGCCTGGCTCCCGGCCGGGCTCCGGAGAGGGCATCGGCAGCCTGCACCATAACGGCCAGCAAACTGTTGGGCTTTTCATCTTCATGATGGGCCCTGATAGCGTGGACTATTTTGGGGGATTCGCCATATTTTTTGGCCAATTCCGCTCCAATAACCGCATGAGACCCGTCCACTTCGTGATCTATGGCTTTGCCAATATCGTGTAAAAGTCCGGCCCGTTTGGCATGTTTTTGGTTAATTCCCAGTTCAGCCGCCATAATTCCGCACAGAAAACCGACTTCAATAGAATGCTGCCATTGATTTTGGGCAAAGCTGGTTCTCAGTTTAAGCCGTCCTAAATATTTAATCAATTCCGGGTGGATACCGTGCAGTCCCAGGTCAAAAGTAGCTTTATCTCCCATCTCTTTTATAAATTGGCTAACTTCCTGACTGGTTTTGTTTACGATTTCCTCTATTCTGGCCGGATGAATTCTCCCATCGGTCACCAATTTTTCCAGCGCCAGACGGGCTACCTCCCGGCGAATCGGATTAAAACTGGAGATAATCACTGCCTGGGGAGTATCATCAATAATTAAATCAACCCCGGTAGCTGACTCCAGGGCCCTGATATTACGTCCCTCCCGGCCGATAATCCTGCCTTTCATCTCGTCATTGGGCAAATCCACCACTGATACCGTTCTTTCTGAAACATATTCTCCCGCATATCGTTGGATGGCCAGACCAATTACATCTTTTGCCTTGCGATCCGCCTGCTCTTTGGCTTCATCCTCAATTTGTTTAATATGCTTGGCAGCCTCGTGTTTGGCCTCATCCACCAGGTTATTAATCAATTCCCGTTTGGCATCAGACTGAGTCATACCCGAAATTTTTTCCAATTGCTGGCAAACTTCCTCTAGTTTATTTGATAAATCCGTTTGTTTTTTATCGTAGTAGTGCTCCCGTTTGTTCAGTTTGTTATCACGCTTGATAATATCCAACTCTTTTCTGTCGATGAGATCCAGTTTGCGATCTACATTTTCTTCTCTGGAAATTAGCCTCTTCTCTTGTTTCTGAAGGTCTTGTTGCCTGGATTTACATTCGTTTTCAAAATCGTTTTTTGCTTTATAAACATAATCTTTGGCATCAATCTCTGCCATCTTAACAATACTTTTTGACTCATTTTGCGCATCGGCAACAATTTTTTGCCCAGTTTGTTTGCTCAGTAAAATGTCATTTTCCGCCCTCTTTTTTTGGAGCAATATCCCCAGTATTAAAGCGACAATGCCGGCTAAAACCGGAGCAATGAAAATCCATATATTCTCCACAATAGTTCTCCTTTAAAATATAAAATATATATAAAAGCCCATCCCAATACGGTGACGGACGCCGCAGATGCGCCGCTCTCATTACTCGCAAAAAAAAAGGGTTGTCAACGCAAGTTGACAACCCTTTATAGGAACCCCCCGCTGTTAGCGTAAATATAAAGAAGTTTGGCGAACCTTGTAAACAAGGTGGGCGTCATATTAATGGCTTTTACGTCCTTCTCATTATAAATAATGAGGGCTTGCGCTGTCCACTAAGGGATAACTCCCTGATTAATAGTGTTGGTTCAATTAATCCTTCTTCGTTTCGTCTAATACAGGGGGTATAACATGTTAAAAAAATATATAAAAGCCAATTACAGACTGTTATAGATAGTGTTACTGAGAGTTGTCAACCTCACCATTGATATAATTATCTATTTGATATGAGACCCTTTCTAACTGGTTATTAATATCTTGTTTTAATCCTTGATGTTGCCGTTTTAATTTCAAAAAGTCATCGGCTATATTTAAAGCGGATAATATGGCTAAATTTTGAGTAGTGCTGGTTTTGGTTTTACTTTTGATCTCTTCCATTTTATGGTTTAGATATTTAACCAGATCGCGGATGTGTTCTTCATCATCACTGCTGGCAATAGAAAAATTTAAACCTTGTATTGATATCTGGAAAGTTTTTTTCACAGTTTACTCAATTGTGCTCATAACATATATTATCTACTATGCTTTGATAGTTTAGTCCTTTTTACTTTTTTGTCAAGTTAGAAGCAGAAATCCTGGGGATAACTTCTGCTTTAACAGCCAGGATAATTTCTTTTAATGGCTTGTCCATTTTTTTGGCTATTTGCAGGCAATCTTCATACTCTGGTTTGATATTTACCACCTGGTTGGCCAGGATACCCACCTTTACCCTCACTTTTACCTTTTTCCCCCATAAAGTGGTAATTAAAATCTCTTTTCTATCCAGGGCATTTCTTAAAACCCGGTGATATCTCAACCCTAAAGAACTGCTATGTTTAAATACCACTTCTGTTATCGGCGCCAATTTATCTTCTCTGGCCAGAGCGCACAGTTTCACCGCCGGCCGTCCTTTTTTCATAACAATGTTTTCTGTCCAGGCATCCAGGGCCCCGGTGTGGAAAATTTGTTCCACTACCTGTCCAATAATTTCCGGAGTACAGTCATCTATATTGCTCTCCAGTTGAAAAAGTACCTCATCTCCAGGGGAAGGGGGATCTGTTTTCGGGATCTTTTGCCCTTTCAGGGAACGTAAAATATTGGGACGGCATTTAAAGTTACTGCTTCCTATTCCATAGCCAATGGTATCTATCTGCATGGCAGGTATTGGTCCAAAAGATTTACTCAGGGTGCGTAATATGGCCGCTCCAGTGGGGGTAGTCATCTCTTCATCCACATTTTCCCCCTTTATTGGCACACCTTTGAGGATCTCCAGGGTGGCGGGAGCTGGTAGAGGAATATTACCATGCTGACACCGGGTAAACCCTCTCCCCAGAGGAAGCGGTGAACAACTGATATGGTCTGGATTTATCATATCAACTAATAACATGACGCCCACAATATCTACTATTGAATCAAGGGCGCCCACTTCGTGAAAAGAGACCTTATCGATGGTTGTGCCGTGTATTCTGGCTTCAGCCCGGGCCACTCTTTCAAAGGTTTGGAGGCTGTTTTTCCATACTTGTTCAGGTAATCGAGAGTTTTCCAATTTTTGGGCAATACTTTTAAAGGTGCGGTGTTTATGGTTGTGAACAGGCGTGTTTACCGACAGTTTTTTGCCAAACAGTTGATGGCGTTCCTGGGTAGTTATTTCCAGAGTAAAAGGAAGGTCACCCAGAAAACTTTTTATATCTTTTTCCAGTTGAGCAGTGCTATAGCCAAGATCCAAAAGGGAGGCTAGTATCATGTCGCCGCTGGCACCAGACGGGCAGTCAAAGTGAAGTATCAATTTTAGATCCCACCGGGATTAAGATGGTAAAAAAAGAGAAAAAATACAATTTGATTATTGGTAAAGCAGTTGATCTAGAGCGAAGAAGGGGGAATTAAGGACGGGCACTAACTGGCAAGCATCTCTTCGATGTCAAGCATGGCTAAGTTCATGTGAATAATGCCGAATTCGGAGTCAAAAGGGATAACCGTGACTTTCTCCACATTTTGGATGCAAAGAGTTGAATTTTCACCGCCAATAATAATTGTAGGTGGAGAACTATTACACTTGACACCGGCATTATAAAATTGAACCGTGGAATTTCCCACCACTATATTGGCCAGTTCGCAGAGGCAGTCTCGGCCTAATTCATCAAGATCGCCAATATCTTCTCTGTTGGTCATTTTGGATATGATTTTCGATGCTACATCTTTGGTGTAGCTAAATGTCACCACGCCTTGCAGCCGACCGGAAATACCCACCAACACTGTAATAAGGGAAGATGAAGCGAGTTTGGATTCAAAGTGTCTCTCTTGTTCTTTTAACTCGATTCCTGCTTCCTGTTTGAAGGTGTTGAGCATGGGTTCAATGAAAGTATCGATTTGTTCTATTTTCACTTTCGCCTCCCCTTAACGCGAGTCTTATATGCAAATGCTTTGTATAATCTGATAAACACTAACACCAATAGGTTCAATCGTCAAGATAAATTTCTATTTTTAATACAACAATGAAACTGCTCTATACAATTTCCAATTGACAAACTGAACTCTTATCTTTACAATTCCATCCAGAGCACTATTGGGCGAGAGTGGCGGAAATGGCAGACGCGCTGGATTTAGGATCCAGTGAGGTTACTCGTGGGGGTTCAAGTCCCCCCTCTCGCACCACCATAAACTTCAACTCTTCAAATGGCATCATCAACTTACAAATATCTGTTCGGCCCGGTGGGATCCAGACGGCTGGGTTCCTCTCTGGGAGTTGATATAATCCCCTTTAAAATTTGTTCTTTTGATTGCCTTTATTGTGAATGCGGTTCGACCACTCAACTTACCAGCCAACGCCGGGAGTTTTATCCTCCAGAGGAGATATTGGCGGAATTAAAACACTTTTTAAAAAATTTTTCCGGTAAAGTGGATTATATCACTGTAACCGGGTCAGGTGAGCCCACCTTGAATTTGCAGTTGGAAAAACTGGCCCGGGAGATAAAAACCATAACCCCTATTCCCCTGGCCCTGCTCACCAATGGTTCTTTGTTCCACCTGAAAGATGTGCAGAAGGAGTGTCAGGCTTTTGATGTGGTGGCTCCCTCTCTGGACGCCGTCAGCCAGGATGCTTTTCAGAAGATTAATCAGCCCCATCAAGATGTGGATCTTCAGCAATTAAAAGCAGGACTTATTGAATTTTCCCGCCAGTTTGAGGGAAAACTGTTTCTGGAGGTGTTGCTGGCTCGGGGAATTAATGATAGCCAGGAGGAGATGAGACGGCTGCAGGAGTTTATCTCTCAATTAGAGTGTCTTCAGGTGCAAATCAATACGGTTACCCGCCCGCCTGCTTATCGGTCTGCTTATCCGGTCTCCAACCAGAGTCTTGGTAGGTTTGCTGAATTGATAGGCCCACAAGCTAAGGTGGTAGTGTCCAGTTACACTCATCAGGGTCAGAGCAAAGAGATGGAGTTTGGCCAACAGTTGCTGACAACCTTGAAACGGCGTCCCTGCACCGCCCGTGAACTCTCTCAAGTGTTTGATATTGAGCTAAAAGTGGTGAAGCATTTTCTTGACCAAAAGAGCAAAGAGGGGGTTCTCAGCCGCCAAAAAATGCCCTGCCCCCAAACCGGCGAAAATAAGGTTTATTTTTGTATGCGTTCTTAGGTGAATTCTCGGACGGGAACCAGGTTAGTACTTGCCCACCATCCGGAAGAACATCCCCGAGGCATCACGGTTGACATCCTGGTATTCATTGTCGTTAAAAGAGGTGAAATTGTATCCGATTCCCAGGCTCAAATATTTCACCGGCAAAAAAGCCAACTCAAATAGAAAACCGCTTTCAACAATAGAACTTTTTCCTTTTTTGCTTTTAAAGAGCTCTCCCATAGGGATATTGGAGCCCCAACTCTGGCGCAGCAGCCTGTATTCGGTGCCCAAATCGATAAAATCGGTAAGGTGAAAGTTTAGCCGGTTGATCCATAAAACCACCACGTTTTTAGCTCCAGGCAAATCTTCATATTGCTCCTGCACCAGTTTTATTGCCACCTTTTCCACCAACTGCAATCTCATTGGTAGTTCAAACACCGGCATTACGGTAAAAATATCGCTGACGCTTTTTTGCTTCAGTTGATTTTCCAGGCTTATCGGCCGCAGGGAGATAAGACGGGAGTATTTGGCTACCAGGTTGGCCCAGTCGTAGTTGACTGGACGCAAAGCCAATCCGACGCTGGTTTCCAGGTTTTTGGCCTGGTCCCATTTTTCAGTGACATTTCTGGTTTGAGCGTAGTTTAATCTGAACAGGAAGGTTAAATCCCGGCTAACCTGGATTCCCAGAGTGTTCAGGGTTGTAAACTGGTAGTAATCAAAGTGCTGGGGTTTGCTCTCATCCCGATTATGGTAACGGAACTCGTATTTGCCCCCGGCTTTGATATAATCTTTAGCCAAATATTCTACCCCAAAGGAGACTGCATCCCGGGAGCCCTCATCTAAAAAATCGTTGTTAGCGGCACTGTAAATGGCTGGATTTAAATTGCTGTTAGTGGCGCTGTACAAAGCCGGATTAAAAGAGTTAAAAGTGCTTTTCCCCTGATCAGTGACCTGGGTGCGTTCGTAAAAAAGATTAAAAAACAGTCCCCGGGTGATCTTCCAGCGGTTGTTCATCCCCATGATCATCCTGGAGTGTTTACCTTGGAGACCCCCTTCAAACTCGTATTCACCATAGGCGCTGCTTTGGCCTAAACCATTGGTGGGGATATCGTTTTGAGCGCCCAACACGGTGGTGGTGCTATCCTGTCCCAGGTAGCGGTTAAAACGCTGGTTTACGTAAAAGGTGCTCCCCTCCAGTTTGGTTTTAAGGCCCAAAGCGGTGGAGTTATCTCCGGACCAGCGCAGGTATTCATTCAGGTTGAGGCTGAGAAAATCGCCCAGGCGGTCAGGCAATCTATAGTCCAGTCCCAGCGAAGTGGAGGCCTGGTCCCAGGGAGAACGGTGGGAAACCCTATCTTTTTGCAGCACCCCTTCTTGTTTGATATAACCTTTTAAGTCCTGGTTGTAGATATAATCAAGCCGGACAGCGGCGGCATCTGAAAGTCTGGAGCCATGAATCATATTGTCCCGGTTAAAGGCGTGCATATAATCAAAGGCAGCTGCCATCTCATCTGTTTTATACAAGTATTTAAAAGTTGAAATTTGATTTTCTAAGCGCCGGTAAAGCCAGCGGGAGCCCTGGGGATTAGTAGCATCCACCACCTGTTCGGGAACTTTTGACCACACTCCGCTGTGATTGAGCATAAACTGGTGGCGGCCCCAAAAATAGTGGAGCATACCGCCAAATTTTTCCTGACCCTGCTCCATGGGAGTAGCAGCAGAGTAAAATCCGGGTGATTGAAAGTGATAATAGCCGTGGTATTTTAGAAAATTTTGTTTCTTGCCCTTGTCCTTGCCTTTGCTCTTTGCCTTTTTGGGGCTGTACCAGGCCAGTAATTCTTCCACATCTCCGCCCATCTCCAGACGGAAAGCATTGCCTCTATCCAGTTTAATACCAGTGCCGTGCCGGGAGAGGTTGAACCGGGAATGGTGATAGGTAAGACCGCCGTCAGTGCTTATCAAACTCTGGTTTTCATTAGCCAGGCTGCGGGCGAACTCTGCCTTGAGATATGTTTCTTCAAAGGGCTGATATTTAAGGTCGACTCCCCAAATCGTATTTTTGCCTCCCTTGCGTCCGTTGTTGCCATCAGCGATATAAGTGGTTCCAAGGGTCAGTTGTTTAAATAGGGTTTCTCGTAATTGAACTCCCCAGGAACGTTCCTCCATCCCCTCTTGCTGGCGGTAGTCGTAATCTATCTCCAGAAAAATGGGGTTGCCGCTGGCCGCTGCACCACCACCTGGCAGAGCACCGGAGCCATCCACCGAGGGGAGCGGGTTGGTCAAGAGCAGCCAGCCACTAATATAGTCAAAGGTATAGTCCATATTTTTCTGCAGAGGTCTGGCGCTCAGCAGAATTCCGGAATCCCGGTGGCGAACAACTAATTTTACGGTTTCGCTTCCCTGGCTGATATTTCGATCCTGCAGGTAATATAGTGAGCCGCCCGTACCCTGGAGCACCACTTGCCGGTGGGCTAATCCCGCCTGACCATGGCTGGCAAAGGTTTTCAGGTGGGTATGGTAATGTTGGGCAAAATTGCGGCTTAAATCGGTTTTCAAACCGTAAAAAGCCCGGTTGTAACCCACCAGGTCACCGCTGAAATCAGCCTGATAGTTGCCTACCAGCAAGGTAGAGTCATCGGCCGCCACCTTGAGAAAGAGTTTATCGGCGGCCTTAACATCCTCCACTTCTTCGCTGGCATCGCCATATACTGGAAAATAGCGTTCCGGGTCGATTATCTGTTCGATGAAATTCTGTTGCCGCTGCTTTTGGCTATCAAAATGGGCGGTAATATCCACATCTTCAAAATACTGCTCTGGTTTTACTTTGGCTTTCAGGTAAAAAGTCCCACGGCCGTGTAAGAGCAACTGTTGCTGGTAGTTTTTATTGTCTACCAGATTATAACGATAGGTTGAAGAGGTAGTGAAACCATCCAAATTGGCGGTGGATTGGGCTACCGCCCCTTCGGCCATGGCCAACAGGAAAAACCGGTTGGGGTCATAGAAAACCCGTCGCTCCAGGATCCCCTGGTAACCGGCTTTATCTTTAACTTCCAGGCGGATTAGATTTTTTCCTGTTTTCAACTTGACCTGGGTGCTGTAATCGCCGTTTTTTTCTACTTTTATGGTTTGGCCGTTTATTGACACCTGGTTTTTGGGACTGGTATGGCCCCGGATGGGCAGGTACTCCAGGTTTACTTTGGCTCCATCTGGAACCATTTCTACTATAAAGGGGAGATTATAATTTTTAATTCGGGACTTTTTTTTCTTTTGGGGCGGAGGGATAAAGTATAGTTGGGTGGCGCCGCCTTGATGGTTTTTGGTGTTAATAATGATCTTTTGGTAAGTAAGGGGCAGACTGGTGCTAAATGCCTGGTCTGACTTTGACGGCGTTAAAGTTTTGCCCTTTTGGCCGGGGATATTTTTTGCGGTTTTAACCGGTGTTATCACCAGGGATGGTTGCTGTTTAGAAAGAGATTCTGGCATAGAGGGGGTAAGGAATTCCGGTTGAAGCGGAAAGGTAGTTTCTATCTCCAGCCGCCGGTTTTTGGCCCGGTTGCGGGAAGAATTGTTTGGGGCAATAGGAGATTGCTCACCCTCACCCCGGGCTGTGATATGTTCACTTTTGGAGATCCCCATCTGAACCAGAAGTTCTTTTATCCGGGTGGCCATCATTTGAGTTTTTAGCAGGTTTTCAACTTTTTTGCCCCGGTTGTCTGAATGGGCAGTCAGAGTGATTTTAACCGGTTTAAAAAAGGTTGCAGTTGCAAAGAGTTTCTGCAGTTGAGCTTTGAATCGAGGCAAAGGTTTGTTGCTATTCTGGTCAAAAGCATGGTCAAGGGAAATGATACTTTCCACCCCTTTTTTTGGAGGCAAAGCAAAGGTTGCTAACGGAGCAAGGGGAGAAATCACTTTTCCCCGGCGGCTCTGGAAAGTCATCTGTAAAAAGTAAACTCGATTAGGGTTGAGCACAAAGTTTCTGCTATGCCAGCCGTTCCAGGTTATTTTTTTGGGCAGAGGTCCCTGGCCCTTTAATTGGTGGATTAATTTATCTTTTGTGTTTCTTACTTGCAGAAGCCATCGGCTCCTATTTTTGCGATTGGTTGCTGCCAAAAGTTTTTGTTGGTCCTGCAGGCGGCATTGAATTTCCAGCGGTTGGAGCAATTGCCATAAAATCGATTTGCTATCCAGAGGTTTAGCGGTTTTTCTAATTTTCAAACCAGCCTGGCCGGGCGGAGCTTTCAGCGTTTTCCATTTGAAGCCTTTGGGGTTGACCTGGCAGAAAAGTTTTGGCATTGAGAGTTTGTATTTCTTTTCTCTGGCCAGGTCGTGGATCTCCACCATCCCCTTTTTTGGTTGGTATTTTATCTGTAGTTTTTTCTTTTCCGGGGGCAGCGGAGGTTCTGGCGGAGGCTTATAATAGTCGGCTCCGCTCTTTTGGGTATTGCACTTAACTCCGAAATTTACCTTGGCCGGTAATCCGCGGCTGATGTAAACCAGCCGGGTTTCGTCACTGGTCAGACCCAGGTTGGGCAGCAGGCTCTGTTTATCGATTTTTACGGCATGCATTCCCGGAGGAACTCCGCGGAAATGAAATTTGCCAAAACTATCCACCTGAGCGTAATAGCCGCTGTCTATGAAAATCCTGGCAAAGGAGACAACCCTCTCGCCGCTGTCTTGATGACTGTTTTCATTTTGATCGCAAAACACTTTGCCAAAGATAAAACCCTGGTCAAAAATCGGGTCGGGAATATATTTGATGTGGTTATAAACTCTTGGTGATATTTCCCGGTTGTTTTCCAGTTTAACCACTGCCTGGTTGGTATATTTCCCTTTTTTGAGCATCCCGGCAGGCACCAATTGGTAGCGAATAATAATCCGGGAATTGGAGGGCAGAGCAAAGTAGCCGAATTTCAATAAAAAGCGGTTTTCAGAGTCCAACACCACCTCGGGCTGCATCCTTTGGCGTTTGGGGTTATGCTGGACAGCGGCTCCATAGAAATTGTTGACACTACTCAACTTAATATAGCGAAATCCAGGAGGGATACGGTCGTGAATCTGGATGTCCAAATCATCTTCCGGCAAAAGATCGATGCCAGAGTTGTTGGTCAGAGTAAGAGTATAGGTAACAATCTCCCCTACTGAAACTTCGGCCCGATCCGCCCGTTTATACAGAGTAACAAAGTTTTTACGCTGGTCCAGGGGGATATGGTTGTTATAGAAACTCTCCTCCCCGCGGCTTTGCCTCCAAATAAGGTAGTATCTTTTAGCAGAAGTAACCGTTGGCCAGGGTTCCCTGACCACCCGGTTTTCGGTATGGAAAACAGTGTGTCCCTCCTGGGGCGGATATTGAGTGGAAGGGTAGTTATAAAGAGGAGTTCTGGGAACTACCTCAATTTGGTAATCGGCAAAATTTCCCGGCAACTTTTCCAGGTTGAACTTGTAGAGCCCGTGCCGGCCGGTTACCTGACCTTGCTGTCCTTCAAGCAATTTATCAGCGGGAAGCCTGCTCTTCAGATTGTTATTTTCACCACCATTTCCTACATATTTTAAAAAAATTTCCACCCCTTTTATGGGACTCAGTTTTTGAGAGTCGTAGATCATGCCCGAAGCCTGCACCTTGAAATCCTGGTTCAGAGCCTGGCCCTGGGGCAGACTGAACTGAAAATCTTCCCGGTTATCTAACCCCGGTTCAAACAAAACCAGCCCTGCTGCATTGCGGCTGTATAGACAAGCCTGGTAGTCACCCGGGGGCAAATCATTGATCAGGAAAGAGCCGCCGTATCCAGTGTCGCTTATTATTTTGCTCTGGCTGGAACAGGGCTGGCCCCGTTTTACCAAAATAAGGCTAAAATCCTGCATGCCATGGTCGGTTTGGGGGTCAAACTTCTCACCTTTGTAATCCATATCATGGAAGATATGTCCGGAGATGGAAGCGCTGCCCAGCATGGTGCCCACTGTAACTTCCACAGGCGGGGAGAGGAATTGATTACCCGGTTGATCAATAACCAGGGCCTGGTTGCTGATGCGGGCTCCGGCCTGGGCATCCTCATCTATCACCACCAGGAAGGAGAACTGTGTCTCCCCCTGGGCCTTTATCTTCACCTTCTCCACCAGCAATTCACCCCGACCGTTGTTTCCCGCTGGCAGAGGTAGGAATTTCATCTCTCCGGAATCGCTTTTTAGACTTTGAGGGAGATAATTGGTCAGTTGGGGAATGGAGTCGCGCCAGGTTAAATTTGACAACTCTTGTTGGCTGGGGTTTTTTACCTGGATGATATATAGAAGTTTATCACCAGATGCAATTTTGCCGCCGTTTAAATCGTTTACCCACTTGTTTACCTCCAGGGAGGTTTCTACTCCTTCCCCCACCTGGATTACAGTGGGCTGATTACCATTGGCCTGGTTACCGTCCGCATCGGTGAGTTCATCGTGAAACTGGTCGCTGGAAACAATTCCCTGGTTGCTGATCTGCGGTCCCGCTTCTACTCTAACCCGAAATTTGACCTCCATGGTTTTGCCTGGCCTCAGACTGCCTCCATTTACCACCATAGAGCCCTGATGGTCAAGGCCAGGGAAAAAGACATCCCGGTCAGCCTTTTGGACCCCATTCAGATAGGTGCTATCTTTTTGATAACTGGCATTTTCCGGAATGGGATCTCTTAAGGTAACATTTTCGGCGCTGGCAGTGCCCGAGTTGTAAATAGTCACCCGATACTCCAGGATATCCTCCACCTCTGCCACTCCGGTTTTCCCCTTGTCCTCCACCAGTTCCACCTGCTTGATGGCAGCATGCAGATTAGGTCCACCCCCCACTACCAATTCAGTGGGGTCTCCATCTATAGGAGTGTTGGGATCATCGGTTACTCCCCTGATCCCCTCTTTACAGGAGATCCACCCCTGGTTGGCGATGATGGCGCCAATACGCACCTGCAGATCGATTATCACCTGAAAGGTTATCAGGGCCAGATGCTGGTTGCTGTCAGGTTGTTTTGGGGTCAGCACCCCAGCGGGAATCCCCTTTTGATAGGAGTTGATATTCATCCCCTCCTCCAGGGGAGAGTGCCCGTCAATATCCTCCACCGTATTTTTATTCAAGGTGGTGGAACCGGATATATAGGTGGTGCCAACCGGGATGGCGTCCTGCAGGACCACTTGATTAGCCCTGACCGAACCGCTGTTTTCCACATAGATGGTATACTGCAGCAGATCTCCAGGCAGGGCGTACCCCCTTTTGCTGTCTGCAGTCAGGTTTTGCACCAGTTTAATAGAGGTGTTGAAACGGGGACCGGCCACTACCTCGACCCGGGTGGGATCATCCATGGCCGTGGTGGCAGGATCGTCGGTGGGTACGGCCGGAGTCTCCCGGCTTTTGATAAAGGCCTGGTTTTCTACAATAGACCCATCGGCTGCATCCTGTTTTATCCTGGCACTGTAAGTCAAAGCCGTAGACTGGCCGCTATCCAGACTGGGCAGACTCCAGGAGATCCGCTGGGTATTGGGGTTGTACTGGCCGGAAGTGACTTTAGCATCCTGCAGCAGCGGACTGAGTTTATCTTCCACCTCCAGTTGGGTGGCGGCGGCTCCGCCGTTGTTGCGCAGTAAAATGGTGTATATCAGGGTGTCCCCCGGTGAAACCGGCGGTCCATTTGGATCAGTCACGCTCTTTTCGCTGGTAGAAAGATTGGGCTGGGAATAGACCGAGATCAGGGTGGGATCATCACTGAGCGGAGTATTAGGGTCATCGCTGGGGATCTCTTTTTGGTTTTGATATTTAAGCATGGCCTGGTTGGCTATCACCGTACCGTCGGCCAGAGGTTTTTTAATCCTGGCCAGCAGGGTGACGTTTACATTTCCAGAGGGATTTAGCCCCAGGGAGTTGATTTGCCATGAGGCAGTCCTGGTGGAGGGATCAAAGGTGCCCTGCTCCACCTTGATATCGGTCAGGTTTTGATCCAATTTGTCGGAGAGAAACACATTTTTGGCTACCATATTGCCATAGTTGATTACCACTATCTGGTATTTAATTTGATCTCCGGGTTCGAACATACCGCCGTTAAGATCAATGGCCCCTTTGAACAGTTTCAGTTTGGGGGCTGACAGCACGGTCACCCGAGTAGCATCTCCCTGGAGTGGAGTACCTGGATTATCGCTGGGCGTGGAGGGATGATTCTCCGCCCCAATTGAGGCCTGGTTGGAGATTACCAGACCATTGTCCAGGGGACGGGTAGCCCTGACCTGGAGCAACAGGGAGACCTGTTTGCCGGGTAAGAGTTGCTTCAACTGCGAGGTAGTGTTTTGGTCCCAGGTGACGGTGTTCTGGCCATCAAACTTGCCGCCAGAGTCAGCCTGGACAAACTCCAACTCTTTGGGCAACTTATCCTTTACATAAATATTTTTGGCTTGCCCGAGCCCCTGGTTGGTAACAGTTATCTCATAACGGAATCTTTGGCCCGGTGTTACTGTGTCTATACTGTTACCCTCGTTGTCCTGGGCTAATTTGAAGGAAAAAGCCAGGTCTGGACCAACCACAATCCTGAAATTAGTGGAATCATCGGCAAGATTGGGGGTGGCTGGATCATCACTGACTATCTGGCCCGGTCCCTTGTCGAATTGCGCTGTGGCCTGGTTTTTTACCCAGCGGCTTTGGTCAATAGAACTCTTTATTTGGGCCTTAAATTTTAGTTTAATACTTTTTCCCGGCAGCAGTTTAGCCAGCAGGGGCTGATTTTGAGGATTCCAGGTAATTTTATTCTGGTCGAAACTGCCCTGGTCTAACACCTCTATTTTTTCCAGGGCGGCAGTATCAATCTGGTCGGATACCACGATATTCTCAGCCAGTCCCAATCCGTTGTTGGTAATAGAGATAGTATATTCCACCTGGTCCGAGGGCTGAAAAGTTCCATCCTGGCGGCTCAGGTTTTTAACCTCTTTGTAAAATGGTTTTAACTCCGCTTTGGCGGTAACTGTAAACAGAGTGGGGTCGCCCTCCAGGGTGGTGGCTGGATCATCGGAATAGAGTGTCTGGCTGCTGTTATTTCTGGTGAACAAGGCCTGGTTGCTAACCTGGGTTTCATCGGCCACTCCGGCCTTGATTTTTGCCTGGATAGTATATTTTATTGCCTGGCCCGCTTTTAGTTCCGCCTTTTGCCAGGTTACTTTGCCGTTGGTGTAAAGCCCGGGGTTGGAAGGGACAATATCTTCCAGAAAAGATTGAGGTATGAGATCCTGGATAAAAATATCCTGGGCCGCCAGGCTGCCGCTGTTAACCAGGGTGATGGTGTATTTGATGTTGTCTAAAGGCCGAAAGATATCTCCGCCTCCAGGCAGAGAGAGGTTCTCCACCTGTTTATAGGCTTCCAGCACAGCCTGTTTCCGCACTGTGATCACTGTAGGATCTCTGGGGGCGGCAGTGGCCGGGTCATCGCTCAGCATAGTCCCGGAAAAACCGAGTCCAGTAATCTCTGCCTGATTGCTGATAGCAGTGCCTTCCACTACTGCCGGTGAGATGGCGGCGGTATAGACCAATTTTATTTTGTCACCCACCTGCAGCATGGGCACCTTAAAGTTGAGAGTATTGCCCACCAGATTTCCTCCGGGGCTGGTTTTAACCCCGGTCAGGTGTGGAGATATGCGGTCAGATATCTGTAGTTCCCGGGCGGGACCAGTACCCAGGTTTTCCATAGTTATGGTATATTCCACCTGGTCGTTGGGTCGTAGATCACCACCATTTAAATCGCGGGCCTCTTTGAAAACTGTGAGGACCGCAGCGGATTGGACGATAAAGGAGGTGGGATCATCCGGGGCTGGAGTGCTGGGGTCATCGCTGGGA
>CAZTWC010000019.1:0-25052 GCA_964617105.1 uncultured Myxococcia bacterium | reverse complement strand
CTCGATGCTCTGTTTGATGCAGCGCCGGAACCCAGTGCACCAGCCACTCCAGCGCCAGAAGCAGCGTCCACACCTCCGGCAGTAGAACCCCCAGCGGCAGCGGTGTCCGAAGATAATAAAGAGATAGATGAGGAGATAGATGAGAACGAGGTTTCAGACTTTTTTGCCGACTTAAACGATGAAGAAGAAATAACCCATCCTGCTGAGGATGAGCAAGAACCCCTGACCTCCGAAGTCTCCGATAATGCCGAAGTGATAGCTGAAGTTGACGAAGTAGAAAAGCAGTCACCAGGGGTAGAAAACATTTTGCCAGAAACTCCTGCAGAAGAGGTAGAAAAAGAAGATTTACCTGAAATGGCGGAAAAAATGGTCGAGGAAGATGACCTGCCTGAAGCGACTTCCGAAATGGTGGAAGAAGATACAGATATATCAGGCGTAGAAGATCTGTTTGATGCCGCTCTGTCCGAGTCCAATGATGAGCCGGTGGCCAAAGCGCCAAAGATAGAGGATGAAACCGGTGAGGAAGCGCCGCCCGAAACCGAGATACCCCATATTGCCGAAAAAGCGCCCATAGAGGCGGAAACAATTGAAACCAAAAGTGATGTGCCAGATGAAACCGGGGTAGAAACCGAAACCCCGACTCCGCCTGCCGATACTCCTCCAGATGGAGAAGCCTTACCTGAAATAGCCAAGGAAATGCCGGAAGAAGATGCCTTGCCTGAGACCACGCCCGAAAAATCCCTGCTTGATGCAGTATCCGAATTAGATTCCGAGGATGACCTGCCTGAAGCGACTTCCGAAATGGTGGAAGAAGATACAGATATATCAGGCGTAGAAGATCTGTTTGATGCCGCTCTGTCCGAGTCCAATGATGAGCCGGTGGCCAAAGCGCCAAAGGTAGAGAATGAAACCGGCAAGGAGTCACTGCCCGAAACCGAGATGCCCCATATTGCCGAAAAAACGTCAATAGAGGCAGAAAAAGTTGAACTTAAACCGGAAAGCCAAGCCGCATCCCTGGAAGAAACTCTGCAAGAGGAAAAAAAACGAGGAACCTTCGACGGGACCTATGTAGAAGACTTGATTGCCGCCCGGCAGGAAGAGGTTGATAAAGAGGAGCCAAATTCCACCAGGAATATAAAACTGAGTGTCAAAGAGATGGAAGACCTTTCTGGTATAATTGCTTCCTCTGAAGAAGATGAGATTGAGGAGATATCTGAACAGAAGATAGGACCGGCAACTGCCCCGAAAGAGAAATTCAGCATGTCGGTGGGAGAGATCGAACAGAAAGAGCCCATATCTGGTGGAAGCGATGGTATCTTATTGGAAAAAGCCTTTTTTGAAAATATTGCCGGCAATATTTTCAGGGAATATGCTAAGGAGCAGTTTTTCAAGATCGCAGAAAAAGCCTTTAGACAATATTTTCAGGAACACTATGAGGAAGAATTTTTACATAAAGTTGAGCATTTTTTAAGAACAGAACTCTCAGATATGGCGGAGGAGCGTTTAAATCGTTATGTCCGCAAAATAGTGCCCGATTTGGCAGAGGACATTATAAAGGATAAACTAGAGAGAATTTTGCGCATGGTGGACGAAGAGGAATAATAGTGATGGAGAGCCATATTAATCTTGAACAATTATTTCAACTAGCCATACTGGAAGACTTAGGACCAGCCGGTATTAAAGGGGATATCACATCTAAAGCCATTGCCGAAGATATGGTTGGTAAAGCCAGGATCATTGCCAAGATGGACTGTTGTATCTCCGGTTTAATGGTGGCTAAAGATTTTTACCGATTCCTGGACCCGGGTATTGAATTTAAGTTGAGCAAACCGGATGGCAGTATAGCCAAACCTGGTGAAGAGTTGGCCATGGTAAGTGGACCGCTAAGGTATCTATTGGCCGGAGAGCGAATTGCTTTAAACTTTATCATGCACCTGTCTGGTATTGCCACCTATACTAACCGTTTTGTAGAAGCCATAAAAGCATATCCCGGTTATATCCTGGATACCAGAAAAACTACTCCCGGATTGCGGTTGCTGGAAAAAGAAGCAGTAATGCACGGCAAAGGAAAAAATCATCGCCTGGGGCTTTTTGATGCGGTATTGATTAAAGACAACCATCGGGAACTGTTTGGCTCAATACCAGCAGCAGTAAGCAAAATGAGAGAGATAAATCCTCCCCTTACCGCAGTGGAGGTGGAAGTAGAGAGTTTTGCTGAACTGGAAGAGGCTATTGCCGCTGGTGCTGATATGATAATGTTGGATAATATGGATATCCAGCCGATGAGAGAGGCCGTGGAGTTGTGCCGGCAAAAGGATGATTCGATTAAAATAGAGGCATCGGGAGGAGTAACTCTGGACACAGTAGAAAAAATTGCCGCCACTGGAGTAGATTATATCTCTATTGGTGCTATAACCCATTCTGCTCCTGCTGTTGATATCTCTATGGAAGTGGTATCGACAAAAGCAACATGAACGATGATACAATTATCTCCTTGACATTTGCGGACCATGCTATTGAACACCACCACCTGATTGAAATTGAATCTACCAATTCGTATTTACAGGAAACGGCCGGTCAAAACCAAATTGACCGGTTGGTTAGCGCTAATCTACAAAAACATGGACGAGGAAGACTCGGCCGGACCTGGCACTCACCGCCAGGAGTGAATATTTACGCTTCTTTGCTTTATCACCATAAATTTGGCCCCCAGGCTCTGTCATCTCTCCCCCTTGTAGTATCTGTTGCTCTGAAGGATGCCATTGAGCAGGTTTGCAACTTTGCCGCGACTATCAAATGGCCCAATGATATCCTGGCGGATAAACGGAAACTTGGCGGCGTTCTCTGTGAGATTGCCAATGCCAATGCGGTGATTATCGGCTTTGGAATAAATGTAAATATGGAACCCTGTCATTTCCCTTCAGAGATAGAAAACACCGCCTCCTCCATCTATATTGAAACCGGTCATTTATTTAATCGCAATTTGCTTTTATCATCTATTATCCAAAACCTATATCAGTTATTCAAAATGATTTCAGATGGTCAGTTGGCTTTGGTGCTAAAAAAATGGCGCCAATACAGTTCAACCATTGGCAAAAAAGTGACAATAGTGTTGGATGGAGAAAAGAAAACAGGCCGTGCCGTGGATATTGATGACTGGGGTCGATTGCGAATAGAAAACCAGGCTGGAGATATCATAACCGTTATTGCCGGAGATATTATCCATTGAAAAACCTATACAAAATAAATATCTCCACTCTGATCACACTAATTGTTTCCATGCTGTGGTGCCCTCTGCTGGCTGCCCGCAAGGATATGGATAAATCGGAACAAGTCTTCAAAGAGAGGGTTGACAACCTGAATTACCAGTATCAGTACCTTTTAAAGACAGGTAGCGTAACAATCGAAGAGCAGATGAACAAGGCTATGCAGAAACGCTTCATGCAAGGAAAACAGGCGCTGCTGGAGGAGGATTTCCAGGAGGCAATCGACAACCTGAGTATGGTTATTATCAATAAACAGGTTAGAAAAAAACGTTTTATCTGGCTGGCTATCTTTTTTATGGCCCAGGCCATGGAAGCGGTAAATAACCACTTTATGGCTTTTTGGATGTATAATGAATTTATCCAGAACTATGATTTTTACAAAAAAAATATCAGCCGTGATGAGGACAAATGGCTTTGGCAGGCTATCTTTTACCTTATCGAAGAAAAACGGAATATATCTTCTGCTAACTTGAATATCTATTTCAATACTGCCGCTGATATCCTGGAGAGGGACCATTTTGAGGTATCTTCAAAAGAGTTGGTAGATCTCAATTACCGGATAGGCCGCCACTTTTTAATGACTAAGGATGTTCAGTCTGCTCAGGACGCTTTTTCGGTATGCCTGCAATTGGCCCAGGAAAATGTAAAATGCCGTTATTACTTGTCGCTGGCCAAAGTTATGGAAGGAGAAATAGCGGTTGCCATTAAAATATTGACACAGATCGCCGCCCGCCTGGAAAATGCTGATAAATTTAACCCCATTTTAAATCAGGTCTACTTTTCCCTGGCCCGTTTGACTTTTGAAAAAAAACAATATAAACCAGCGGTCAAATTTTATAAAAAAATAGATGCTACTTTTGAAAAGTTTTCCCGGGTACTTTACGAAACCACCTGGGCCTATTATTGGATCGGCGATCTATCTAAGGCACTACAGACTTTGGACCTCTATTTGCAAGGGACGCCAACCCAACTAATCGAAGCAGATGCCTGGCTGTTAAAAGGGCATATTCTCAGAAAACAGGAGAAGTATAACCAAACCCAAGTCTATTTTATACGTCTTTTAAAGCATCAAAAACTATTAGCCGGCAAATTACGAGAAATTTTATCGACATCATCTTCCGAAGCCCCCATAACTTATCAAAAGTTGGTACAACAGTCGCAAATAATTTCTAAAAAGTCTTTAGGCCCCACCATTGTTAATTGGGTAAAGGAGGCATCTTTTTTACAGACTATGATTTCTCTGGAAAATGACTTAAAAATTGCGGCTGAAGATATTGAAAAAGCCATCCTTTCTATGGAGACATTAAAAAAAGTATCCCGCTCCTCACCGGTTTTATTAGATCCCAGCCGGGGTGAGATGTTGGCCAAGGGGAAAAGTATCTATTCAGAACTTCTAGGGATGGAAAAAAAACTGGCGGGGTTATCTTTTTTTTATGATTACAGCGCCTTGAAGGGAAAAGTAGGGCGATACATAAAACTGCAGGAGGAACAAAATCAACGCATTAACCAAAAAATGCTGGCAAATCTTAGTACCAGCCAAAAAATGTTCAAACAACTGTCAGCCCGAATAAGCAATTATCGAACCCAAAATGAGAGTTTGTATAAGCATCAATATCAGCGTTGGATCAAGGGAATTATCGAGATTATCGCCGATTTCGAGATAAAATGTGAAATGGGCATTATGGTTACTTTATGGGAACAAAAAGAAAAGGTTACCAAAACCCTGGCCAGGCGAATGCAATCTTTAAACCTGGAGTTGGCCAAATTGGAAGATGAGATGCACGACCAGGTTATTGACCGGGATTGGAAGATAGATCTTTCTTTAGAGTTGCGCAGCGAATGGGTACCAAAAGGAAAACGCCTGGAGATGCTTCAGGATTCAATCGATAAAACTATAAAGGGCAGGGAAAAACCAAAGTTTAAAAAGCCGCAAGCAAAGCCCAACATGAAAGTGATGGATATGAAGATAGATATCCAGGATGTATCGCCGAAGCGAAAACAGTGACAACTCACGGCGCATTTGGATAAATTACCGGGAACTCGTCAACCTGGCATTAAAATGGCGAAGTAAAGAAAAGAAATATAAACAACAGATTGAAATTAACTAAAACCAATCCCGCTTCAACGGTTAAAAACTTATCTTTGATTTGAGTCATGGCCAGGTAAAAAAGAACGGAGATTACCAAACCATATCCAATGGTCAGCGCCAGGCCCAGCCGTTCAAGCACCAAAATAAGAGGCACGATGTTACAGATAATCAGGTTTATGGTAATCAGAAGGTGAGCTGTTTCTATCCTGCCACCCCACTTCTGCCACAAAACATAGAGTGTATCGGTGTCTGTGGCCCGGTCGCCCTCAATATCTTTGTAGTCTTTCATGGGGGAGGAGCAGGAAAAACCGAGAAATACCAGTAACAGGCAGATCATTATTATGTAGCCATCTCTGGTGATATTCTTAGGCCCCCCCACTTCAATCATGCAGCCAATGGCGACCGCGATGGTGGCAGCGCCACCTTCGATAAAATAAGAGATAGGAAATACCTTTTTAAAATAGGTCGACGGGTGGTGGTAAAGCAGAGTGATAATCTGGAAGATGAACAATAAGAAAGTAACTAGCTAGGTACCGGTTACAAAGTAAAAAAAGATGGCCAACCACAGCATCAGATAATGAAAAAAATCCACATCTTGCTGGTTGATTCTGGATTCCCGCTTATTTATTTTATCCGATTCTTTATCGTAATAGTCGTTTTGGATCATCACCATCATAAAAAAGAGACTTACCACAAATCCTAATAACACGGTAATTGATGCCACATTTCCCACCAGTTTTCCTCCGATTAGGGTTAGAAAAAACCAGGGCAAGCAGTGGAGTATCCGTTTGAAAGAATATTTGAATCGCTGGTAGTTAAACAGGATATAAGCAAAGAGAGAGATCAAAATATATAAGAAAGTCAAGGGTCGATCACCCATCATATGTTCATCACTGAACCTCATAAGTTTAAACAGATATAAGGCATAGAGATAGGATTGACTGAGCACCCAAAGCGATAGCCAACTTAAAAATATACCCGCCAGGGTCTTGATTATTGATTTGGAGCGAAAAGCAATATAGGCGGTGGTAAATACAATGGTTGACCATACGGTGGCGGCTTCTCCCAAAGGAAGTGCGGGAGGCGCGTAAAAATGCCAAGGGGTTTGTAGGTGATAGGCATAGGTGGCTTTCCACCAACCGGTTAAAAAGATATCGTAAACCGGGGGCAAGACCCCAAACAGGGTGCCTACCAAAACTATATTAAATAGTTTTTCCCGGGGCATTTTTAACAGGGGGGACATCCAAACCACAAAAACAGGTACAAGCACCAGGTAGAGAGCCGGCCAGTTGCAAAGATCATCCATATCAAGGGCAACTTCTCCCTGGAAGAGGACCTCAAAGATAACCCGGCAGAAACCAACCAGCATAACTACGGAAATATACACCGTAGCATTGAATTCAGTGTTTTCTATTTTAGAGCAAACCCGGTCGAAATATTGATAGACCCGATTTCCCCCAGGGGCCGCCGTTTGAGTTGAATTACTGTTTGTCATTGGCTGGTTTAATCCTTTTTTGAACAATACAGGCAATTACCAAATATCAACACTTCTAAACAACTTGTTGATATCATTATGTTTTAAGTCAACGATTTGCTCAATGGCCGAGACTGTAAATAACTAATTTTAGGTTATATCAATAACACAGTTTCTAATAAAAGGGAAAGGTCAATTTTAGGGGAGTGGGTATTGAGGTTCGCTACTCAGGCCGCCTTGCTCTTCCCCTTAATATCATCCAGGCCAGAGGCGTGATCTAAAAGCAAAGTTGCAATTTTAGCAGCACTGGCTATCTCAATATCTTCCGGCACCTTTTGGCCGGTGGTGAGAAAAGAGAGCGTTTTTTTGGCTTCCAAATAGGTATTGAAAATAGTGCCGTAATTCAGGGTTTCATCCAGTTTGGTAAATAGCAGGTGGTCATAGCCCAACTCCTGAAAGTTAGCGGCGATACGCCTGTTGGTCCTGTCATCGGTAGTAGCGCTCAAGGTTAAGTGCACCTCTATGGGTAATCCGTTAAACATCTCTTTGAGAGAGCTAATAGATCCTTTATCCAAAGGATTGCGGCCGGCAGTATCAATCAGCACCATATCCATGTTTTCAAACCTTTTCAAAGCCTTCACTAATCCCTCCCTGGTCACCGCTACCTCCAGAGGTAAACCCATAATATCGGCATATTTTCTCAACTGCTCTATGGCCGCAATCCGGTAAGTATCAATGGTGATAAGCCCCACTTTTTTATTGGCCTTCAATTGAGTGATAGCCGCCAATTTGGCGACGGTTGTGGTCTTGCCCACTCCGGTGGCGCCAACAAAGGCCACAACCTTCCACCCGCCTTTTTCCGACAGAACAGATTTGCAAACTTTGATATTTTTTTCCAGAAGTTGCCTCAGATAATAGTTGATGGTCCGGTCGTTCACACTTTCTTCATAGCCCTTCATATTTCTATTGATCTTGTCCATGGTGATGCGGACCAACTCCTCTGCCAACATCTCGTCCAAACCCGCCTCAGTCAATTGATAAACATAGTTGGCAAAATTTTGGGGCAATTGATATTTTTTGGAGGCCTGGGCGCTATGCACCAGAGGTACCAATAAGTTCTTCAACTCTTCAAACCTGGTCTGCATATCTGACTTGCTGGGCAAATCACAACTATCAATCTGGCTGGAGATGCAATTGGAGAGATTTTTCTCCAAGTCTCTAAATTGAATTTGCATATTGCCCTTTGAGTCAACAGTAGTTTGATTTGACTCAGCGGTTTGCCCGGTCTGGTTTTGCAAATAGGGATTCTTGGCTTTCCCTTTGACCTTCCTGTTGGACACCGGAGCTATATTGTAGTCGTTGGGAGCTGCAGTCACCTCCAGCATAGGCTTGCCGCCACTTTTGATCTGACGCACCGAAATCACTACCGCCTGCGGCCCTAATTCCTTTTTAATACTAGCGATAGCATCTTTCATTGTCCTGGCTGTATACTTTCTTAACTGTTGGTTCATTGCAACCTCCGACTTGCTCTATAAATAATTACTTAAACTTATTATCTTTAACCTAACCTGCCATCTCCAGCACTCCCAGTGACTCCAGTTGAACCTGAGGGGCAATCTCAAAGTGAGATAAGATGGCCAGATTGGGCACAAAGCGTTCCAGCAGATACCAAACCGCCCGCCTTACTTCCGGTGCGGTCAACAACACTGGAGAAGCCCCCACCAGGGAAAAGTTTTCCATGTTCTGCTCAATCTCTCTAATCATATTTTCCGCGGTGTTGGGATCCAGGACCAGGTGAACTTCATCGTCCCTGGACTGGAGTGAATTTCTCAACACCTCTTCTGCTTGAGGGCTAAAATTCATTACATAAAGTTTTTCATCCTCAGACTTAAACCGGTTGGTTAAATAGGTCGAAAGACTTTTACGGACAAACTCGGTCAATATATCGGTATTCTTGGTAACAGGAGCGTTGTCTGCCAAAGTTTCCAAAATGGTCCGTAAATCGCGGATAGAAACTTGCTCTTTGAGTAAATTTTTGGTGACCTTTAAAACCTCTCCCAGGCTGAGTTGGTTTGGTACCAGGTCTTCCACCACTTTTGGATTCTGTTCGGCAAAAATGTCCAGCAATTCCTGCAGTTCCTGACGTCCCAGCATCTCATGGGCGTTGCTCCTGATTATTTCCGTCAAGTGGGTGGCAATAACGGTTGAGCAATCTACCACTGTATAACCCAGGGTTTCAGCTCTCTCTTTCTGGTCACTGGCAATCCAGATAGCCGGCAGACCAAAAGCGGGCTCGGTGGTGGCAATTCCTGGCACCTCTTCGGTTATATCACCAGGATTCATAGCTAAGTGGCGATCGGTGAGCAACTCACCCTTGGCAACCTGGTTACCTTTAATCAACACCGAGTATTCACCAGAACCTAACTGCAGGTTGTCTCTGATATGGACAGGCGGCACAATCAGCCCCAACTCGGTGGCGAACTGCTTGCGAATGGACATGATCCGGTCTAGTAACTCTCCGCCCTGATTGCTATCCACCAGAGTAATCAAACCGTACCCTACCTCTAGTTCCATCAGGTCAATGGGCAGCAAGGTCTCGATCTTCTCTTTCTTGGTGCTGACATCTTCCTCATCAGTGGTTTCCTCCAACTCACTCATATCGCTATTTAATCCCTTGAGGCGGATAGAAAAAAGTCCGGTGGCCACGCCCAGGGGAAAAAATGCCACCGCCGGCATACCGGGAACCAGGCAAAAACCGAATAAAATTACTGAGGCAACGCCAAGAGCCCGATGGTGATGTGTCAATTGATTGGCGATATCAGAACCCAAATCACTATCTGAGGAAGCCCGGGTTACGATCATACCGGCAGCCACCGAAATCATTAAAGAGGGGATCTGCGACACCAGGCCGTCACCTATGGTCAAAATGGTGTAGGTCTGCAAGGCAGTCTCAACATCCATATTCTTCTGAGCCATACCTATGATAATGCCACCCACAATATTGATTCCGGTAATAAGCAGTCCGGCTACAGTATCACCTTTAACAAACTTACTGGCACCATCCATTGCTCCATAAAAATCAGCCTCTTTTTGAATCTTATCCCGACGCTCCCGCGCATCTGCTTCACTAATGTTTCCGGCCTGCAAGTCAGCATCTATGGCCATCTGTTTACCTGGCATAGCGTCCAGGGTAAAGCGGGCGGCCACTTCTGCGATACGGCCGGAACCGGTAATGATCACCTTCCAGTTGATGGTTACGAGCACGATGAAAATAATAATACCTACTACGTAATTACCCCCCACCACATAATTGCCAAAAGCCTGAATTACGTTGCCGGCGGCGCTTAGTCCATCCTCTCCCTTGAGCAATATCAGCCTGGTGGTGGCCACATTGAGAGATAACCTGAACAGGGTTACCACCAACAAGATAGATGGAAATGCGGCAAACTCCAGGGGGCTTTTCAGATATAATATAGCCAGCAGGATTATCACCGCAATAGTAATACTCAAAGCCAGCAGTAAATCCAGCAACATGGTGGGCAGAGGGACAATCATGACCGCCAAAATACCAATCAGTCCTATGGCCAGCACCAAATCACTATGCTTGCCGACGGACTCTTTTGTCAATTTATTGTTCATATTTTGACCCTCATCAATTGATACCCACCTGGCTTTCTATGTCCATTTGGTTAGTAAGTCTGTTTTTAATTCTATACACATACGCCAAAACTTGTGCTACTGCCTTAAACAGTTCTTCGGGAATCTCATCACCCTCTCTTACTGTTTTATACAATTGTCGTGCCAACGGTCGATTTTCTATGATAGGAATATTATGATGCCGGGCAATATCTTTAACTTTTTTGGCCATATCATTTTTTCCCTTAGCCAGCACCCGGGGTGAATTATCCAGTCCCACCTTGTAACGCAGGGCCACGGCAAAGTGAGTAGGGTTGGTGACTACCACATCCGCTTCGGGAATCACTTGTTTAAAACGCCGCTTAGCCACTTCCCGCTGTTTCTTTCTGATGGCGCCCTTTACCTTGGGGTCACCCTGGCTCTGCTTGTTTTCGTCCTCTACCTCCTGTTTGGTCATTTTTAAGTTTTCCTCGTATTGGTAGCTTTTGAACAAATAGTCTAGCAAAGCCAACACGATATATATTAAAATGACTTTAAAGAACATTTTGACTACCACCATGGCAGCAAAAGAGAAACTATATGAAATGGTTCTGGCAGGCAAATCGAAGAGATTGTCCATCTCTCCTTTTAAAACTATATAACAGATACCCCCGATAATAACCATTTTTAGTGTTGATTTGAATAACTCCATCAAACTATTGAGGGAAAAAAACATGTTTCGTAAGGCAGAAATGTTGGGGATTATTTTAGAGAAATTGGGAATTATAGGTTTCAAACGGGGGTCCCATCCAACCTGGAAATAATTGGAAAAGAAACCGAACACCAGCATCATTCCCAAAAAAGGACTTAACACCACCATTACTCTCTTTAGAACACCGGTAAAAAAGAAAAAGACATTGTCATGGTTGATAAAAAATTGACCGCTGGAAGATAGATAGAGAGTGGTAAGATATTTTAATTGGTCCCAGGTCCAGGGACCCAGATAAAACAAATAAAAAAGGCTGGCCAACATCATCACACAAGTGATAACTTCCATGCTCTTTTTTACCTGGCCTTCATCCCGCGCCTTTTGGCGTTTTTTCGCAGTTGCTGGCTCAGTCCGATTGGCACCATCATCCTTCATCGATTTTCACTTGCCTCAGCCATCAGTCCCCCTGCGGGAACTAGATTAAATTATCTGTATCAGAGCGACCAAATCTTTGAACATCCCCTGAACGTGAGAGTTGAAAGACATGCTCCAATAAGGAAGAGACAACATCAAAGTAATCAACCCAACCAAGATAGTGATAGAAATACCTAATACAAAAACATTGGTTTGAGGTGCTACCCGGGCCAAAAGCGCCAAAGCAGCGTTGGTAAAAAAAATAGCTCCCATTACAGGAGTTGCAAGTTGGATGCCAACCTCAAAAATAGTGGTGGCGCTTTTTACCAAATGTGCGAACACATCTATGTTAAGGTGTTGAAAACCTGGAGGAATGGTTATGAAACTATAGTGAAGTGCTTCGATAATAATATGGTGGCCTTCCAGAAGCAAAAAGATCGAAAGGGCCAAAAATTTGACAAGAATACCTACCGGTGATGCCTGAACGGCGGTAGAGGGATCTATCATGGCACTGGCCTGGAATCCCATCTGGATATTCAGGGTTTCCGCCATAAAAGTGACTGCGGCAAAAAGCATACGGGCTGAACCGCCTATTAAAAAGCCCACCAGGACCTCTTTGACCAGGAGCACCACAATGGCCATAAACTTAAGTGAAATCTCCTGGCCTGAAAAGTCGAGAAAAACAAACATGATCACCGACAACATCACGGAAAACATCACCTTAACCTGAACAGAAATCTGGGGCGATGAGAAAAAAGGCGCCAGTATAAAAACACCGGAGAGCCGAGCCATGATGGCGAAAAAGAGTACCAAATCCGCCTGGCTAAAATTGCTGATAATCGAGTTCATCTATTCACTTAATATATGTAACCAGGTTGGTAAAAATTCCAGTAGTAAAATCGAGCATTTTCTCCAGCATCCAGGGGCCGAAGATAATACCGCCCAGGGCGGTGGCGATTATTTTGGGTATAAAGGTCAAAGTCATCTCGTTTATCTGAGTCACCGCCTGAAACATGGAAATCATAATACCTATCACCATACCGATTAGCAGCATAGGACCGGCGGTACAGGCGGCCACCAAAATGGCCTGTTTGGCAAAACTTAGCAAAAATTCCTGATTCATCTTTGCACTCCTTTAAGAAAAACTCTTTAGCAACGAGTTAATAATCAAATTCCAACCGTCTACCAACACAAAGAGAATCACCTTTAATGGCAGCGATATCAACGGTGGCGGCAGCATCATCATACCCATCCCCATCAGCACCGAAGAGATCACCATATCCATAATTAAAAAGGGGACATAGAGCATAAAACCCATTTGAAAGGCGGTCCTCAACTCGCTCAACACAAAAGCGGGGATTACCACATAGGTGGGAACCTCATCTATAGATTGAGGTTTTTTGTGCTTGGACATCTTGAAAAAAAGCGCCAAATCTTTCTCTTTGGTTTGCTTGAGCATAAAACGCCTGATGGGCTTTAGCGCCTCCGTAATGGCTGTATCCTGACTAATCTCCTCAGCCAGGTAAGGCTTAAGAGCGTTTTGATTTATCTGTTCCCAGGCAGGGGCCATTATGTAAAAGGTCAAAAATAGAGCCAACCCTACCATTATCTGGTTAGGGGGAACTTGCTGGGTGCCCATTGCCTGGCGTAAAAATGAAAAGACTATGATAATCCTGGTAAAAGAGGTCATAGAGATCATAATTGCCGGCGCCAGGGTGAGCACCGTGAGCAATATCATAATTTTAATGGCACCCACCACCTCTTTTGGTTTCTGAACGCCGTCCAGCGAAAAATTCAGTTTGGGGACGCTAAGGGGTTCGGCCTGAACAATAGATGGTAAAAGGAGCATAGTGGCTACGGCCATTCCCGAAAAAACTGCTATCTTTACTAAATTGTTATTCATAATTGTCTCATCCACAAAAAATGTTTATCTTAACTACAGTTCCCTACCCTACTCCTTAAATACTCTGTAATTGTCTAATCTTGTCGTTGATACTATCAACCATGGAATCTATAGGCCGCTGTTTTTGGACCAGTTCATTTTTGGCCCGCTTCAATTGCTGGGCAAATGGACCTTCTAGACTAACATTATCTTTTTGCAAAAACTGTGACACTTTATCATCATCCCCGTTTATGCCAATCCGGCTCAACAGGGAGATCCCCTGGTCACCGGAAGAGATCAACAGAGTATCACCCATCACTTTTACCAGGGCCAACTGCTGTTTATTACCCAGGTTTCTCCTGGAAATTATCTCAATTGACTCCGTGTCGGTCAGAGTGGGACTCCCCTTTTTCTGAAAATACTTGTAAAGGGCCATAAAGGCGAAAAAGCAGGCTATGGTAATCACCAGGGCCAGGGGCATTTTCATGGGGGTGAAGGCATCTTTTTTAACTTTGATTTTGGGCGCTTTAACCGCAGGGTTACCGGTTGAGGGATAGAGAGCCGCCAGGAGCCGTGCCCCCTCCTGGTCTTCCACTAAATCATCCTGACCATTTGGGGCATGCTGATCTTCAACTACTGGTTTTAGATTTTTCACCTTCTCTTCTTGCTCATCACCGCCTAAGATTATCTCCCGAATCTTGTTCAACTCTGCTCGGTTTTTGTTCTTTTTATGCGGTTGGCGGTTGGGCTTATCATTACTATTGCCGGCGTATACTACTCTATCTGATTCCTCTGCATCTTTTCTTTCATAGTCAGCCGGTGCTGTCCGCCCGTTGTTACTCTTATGGGCAGTAAAACTATTATAATAAGGTATGGTACAAATTAGAGTATTGCCGTTAATAGATGATTTAATCCCTTTGGCCACCTTGATGATGGAATAATCCATGCTCAGGATCAATTTTACTCCACCCTGGTCCAGGTGATTCAAATTAATTTTTTTCAACTGGCGGGGTCTTGAAGAAGAGGGAAAGGTAACGATATTTGCCAGTTCGGCCCTGCTCTGCTGAACCGGTAAAAAGATAGTCAGCCGATTCTTATTGTATAAAATACGGCGCGCCCTGGCGGGATAGCGGTGATTGAATTTTAAATGGACCTGTAAATAATCCCCTTTATCGAGGATCTTTACCGCCTTCAGTTTCCCCTGCCTATCAGAAGAAGCAAAAGCCTCGGGGATAGAGAATGCAATAAATACAAATAGTAAGCACGATAGGATTTTAACTTTCATAATCTCGGGCCTCCAAGTGTTGCCACTTAAAAACTAAGGGACATAAATAATCGTTTTAAGAGTGGGAGCTCACCAACGCTGTCCGCTTTTGACCCAAAATGTTTGCCTGTTAATATTCCTCTACTTTAACTTTTCCAGCCTTTCCGCCGGAGTTATTATATCGGTTAATCTTATACCGAATTTCTCATTGACCACCACAGCCTCTCCCCTGGCCACTAATTTGTTATTAACCAGGATATCCAAAGGCTCTCCGGCCAATTTTGCCAACTCCACCACTGACCCCTCGTTCAAGTCCAGAAGTTCTTTGATTAACATCTTACTTCTGCCTAACTCCACTGATACCTCCAGGTTGACATCTAATAACATCCTCAGAGAAGGAACTTCTGTAAGAATGTCTGTTGTTTCCTCCTCTTTTTCCTCTGAGGTGTTGTTTTCTTGTTCATCAGCCATTGTTGTTCACCATTACGGTTTATATTTTATGCTAAAATTATGCCAAGTTGCTTTAGCCTACTAGAAGTAAATATTTAGCCCTATTCTATTGGGGTTACGCACCCTAACCGGTAAAACAGATAGGAAACAAACACCATTTTCCAGCTCCCCTTCGTCAAGATCCTGACAACCAGTCAACCTCATGGCTCACCCAATAACAGGACTTCAAGTAGATGTAGGCGGGCACCTTTCTCTAAAGGGACACCTCCTACGTCAGCCGCAGATGCGCCGCTATCGGCATCCGACACTAACTAAGAAGAACTGATTAATGGATCCCAATTAACCAACCCAGTAACCTTCAACGCCAAATTATTCTTATAAATCATAGGTTGCCCAATAGCCTTCAAAGAACCTTCCACCATCAACTCCAGGGGCTGATCAGCATATTTATCCAGTTGAATAATATCCCCTTTTTGCATGGTCAGGAACTCCTCTATGGTGATGTTAGAAGTTCCCAACTGGGCAATCAGGTTGGAGTGCATGTCAAATATATGAACTGCCAACCTCTTTTGCCAGGTATCATCGGTTTCTATTTGTTCACTCTGAACTCCGCCGGTTAATTTCTGCTTAATTGGCTCCACCATGGAATAGGGGATAATAAAGTTAATCTTGCCCCGCAACTGCTCAACTTCAACCTCAAAACTGGAATTAATCACCACATCGGTCTGCGGGACCACCACCACAAACTGGGGATTTATTTCTGTACGTATATATTCGGGATATATAGCAAATACTGGTTCCCAAATCTGTTTGATGTCATAGAGAAAAATATCAAGAATTTTCTTAATTAACAGCAATTCGATTACGGTAAAATCACGCCCCTCTACCTTGGCATGGGGAGTAAAATAAGAGGTACCGCCAAAAAACAGATCTAAAAGTCCATAGAGTAATTTTACCTCGATGGAGATCAAACTGGTGCCCTTGAGGGGCGGCATTTTTAGCAAATTTATACAGGATGGGACCGGAAGATAACTTAAAAATTCACTGAATTTCATCAACCCAGTGGACTCAACACTGACCTCCACCATTTTGCGCAGGGAATTTGAGAGAGAAACCCTGAATACACGGCTGAAACGGTCATTCAATATCTCCAGGTTAGCCAACCGGCCCCGGATAATTCTATCCTGGCTAGTTAAGTCGAAAGGGGCCACATCCCCTTCCAGAAAGACTTCTTGCTCCTCCTGCTCAACCTGCCCCCCTTCAACAGCCGATAAAAGGGCATTAACGTCTGACTGTGATAATATCTGTTCCATTTACTTTCTTTTACTGAATTACAAACTCGGTAAAATATACCCGCTTAACTCTGCCTTTTTTCAACACCTGGTTAATACGGTGGCGCAAACTTTCTCTTATCTCCTCTTTGCCGCTCATACCCTGAGTATCAGCATAAGAAAGGCTTGAGAGGTAATCGATGACCAAATCGGTGAGCCGAGGTTTTTTAGCCTCGATCTCCTCCTTTAATTCTACATTACTCATTTCAATTTCGACTACTGTCTTTAAATACCTGGTGCCGGAAATTTCGTTCAAATTGACAATAAAAGTTTTAAACTTGTAAATCAATTCGCTCAGGGGCACATCGGCGGCATTTTCCTTTTTCTTGCTGCTTTCAGTACTCTTTTCCGCTGACGCACTTCCGGCTGCTGCTGGGGCAACTTCCCCCCCTTCAGCCGGCGCCGGCGGTGGCGTATTACCAGATGGCATTCTCAAAACCAAGTAAACCAGAAGACCTATCATTATAACTACGTTTAAAATAACGATAATCAATAAAATAGGCGGTTTCTTTTTCTTTGGTTTACTTTCACCTTCATTTTCTTCCATTTCTTCATTGTCTTCGGGGGGCATTCCTATTTTCCTCCTTAGAGCGCTTACAAAAATAACTTCCCGGCAAGTTAAAACCTGACTGGAAAGAAGTCCATTAAATATGAACGTATAGTATCTTATTTTTTTAACAATATCAACTTAACTTGCCGTTTCTCAGCAAAGTCGGTGGATATATGTCTCGCCGGTATATTGTAAGGCGCCCCATAAGCAGAGGCCGATAAATCCCGGGGAGAGACTCCCACCTTTTCAGTCAGGAAACTGACCACATTTACCGAACGGTTCAAAGCCAAATCCCAACTGGTGGGATATCTCTTTTTATCTTTAGGCTCCAGATTGGTATGAGCCTCTACCCTGAGTTTGAATTTATCGATCTTTAAAATTTCAGAAAACTCCCGTAAAAATTTCTTAGCCTCTTCACTTAATTCAGCACTGCCATCAACAAATAATAAATTATTAGCCAAATATACTTCTGGATGCTCTTTCTCCACCTCTATTTTTATAAATTTACGAAAAACCTTCTGTGCAAATGTTTTTGCCAATTTTTGCATTATACTCCGGCGGACTTTTTCATCCGACTCTTTGAGGTATTTTACCAATCCTTCGGCCACGGTGGAAAAAATAAAGGGGTCTACCGTCTGAATAATCTCAGGACGTACTTCCCTATACTCAGAACCTTGCAAAACATAGGCTACTTCTGAAAAAGCCTCAAAAGTTTGTTTTACTTTTTTAGCGTCCAGGGAACTCATCGATAATAACAGCACAAAAAAAGTGATCATCAAATTTACCAGATCGGAAAACGTTATCATCCAAGCATTTGGATTACCATCTCCCCCCCCCGAGTCTTTTTTGGGTTTTTTCTCCTCATCCCGTTCCCGCCGCTCCAACTCTTTATCCATGGAGTTTTGTATATCTGATTGCGCCATTATCTCTTTCTGAACTTAGGTTTAATAAAAACGATCTCTACTCGTCTATTTTGAGCCCGGTTTTGCGGCGTAGTGTTAGGCACTTTGGGGTGGTAATGAGCGTAGCCGCCAGCCTGCAAATACCGACGACGAACTTTAGCCGCTTCCTCGAAATAACGTAAAACTGCCATAGCCCTCTGAGTAGACAAAAGCCAATTTTGCCTCTCGCCTCCTTTTGATAGCAAACTATCAGTATGGCCTTCAATATTCACAGGAAACCTGATGCTTTTTATATGCTGAGCAATAATATCCAACACCGGAAACCTGACCGGGTCCAATTCTGCCCGGCCCAATTGAAAAAAAAGGCCGTCCCGAAAAGATATACGATAATCCTGGGCGGTTTCGTGAAATTCAACCCCAGTGGCAAATTCCATTTTCTCCATACCCCGCTTCACCTTTTTCATCAATATTTGGATTTCCTCCGATGCCTTGATCATGGGAGCGCCTTTTTCAAAATAAACCGTGTTTGGATCAAAACCAAATCCACCGGTAAGGATACCAAAAGCACCGGCCAATGATCCCAGGGCTGTCCGCTCCTTTTTTTCATCCGGAGTCGCCAGTGAATTGAGCAAAATAAAAAAAGCAAGCAAAATAACGCTCAGGGAGGTGAACATAACGATAAAGCTATCACCCTCTTCTTCCTCCACTTTTTTCTTTTTACGGGCCAAAATGCTCTCCTATCAAAATTGAGAAATTCTAAATTTTGGTGATAGGTAGGAATGAAGTTTTTGCTCCACCACCCTGGGGTTGTCGCCAGCACTAATAGCCAAAATACCCTCCAAAACCAACTCCTTAATCAAGACCTCTTCAGAATCCCGGTTTTTTAATTTGCCGGCAATTGGCAAGCAAACCAGATTAGCAAAAACAGCGCCATAAAAGGTGGTGAGCAAGGCAATAGCCATATTGGGACCAATGGAGGAAGGATCATCCATGTTCTGGAGCATACCCACCAGGCCAATCAGAGTGCCAATCAAACCCAGAGCAGGAAAAAAGGTTCCAAACGCGGTGAAGACATCCGCTCCTAACTTGTGCCGGTGCTTAATATATTCAATTTCAGTTTCTAAAATCTTCTCTATATCCTTGGTGTCCTGGCCGTCAACCGCCAGTTGCAGTCCCTTGGCTAAAAATTTATCCGGTGTGGAACCGGAAACCTCTTCCAAAGCCAAAATACCATCGCGACGAGCCATGTTGGAATAGTTGACCATCTCATTGATGATCTGGTCCGGTTTTACCGACTTGAACTTAAAAGCATTCATAGCCACCTTCATAGCTCCGGTAACATTTTGGAGCGGAAAATTTATTAACACCGCACCCACGGTTCCGCCAAGAACGATAAAGAGAGAGGGGACATCAATAAAGGCCGCCAAGCCGCCACCTGCGGCAATTGAGCCTAAAACCAGGCCGAAAGCAGCGACCAACCCAATTATAGTTGCTAGATCCATTATATCCTCCGCCGGTAAAAATCCTGCTTACCAGAATTCATAGTAATTCTCTAAGTTATTATTAAATCTTCCCTAATAGTAATAATCGACCAATGAGAGATTTTATTTAATTTTTCCAAAAATTAATAATCGACCAATGAAATTAATTGCCGGATGTTCACATTATAATTTTAGCCGGTTTACCTGAATTGTCAATTTTCTGTCAATCTTGACCCCCTCTCCCCTGCGGGAATCTCAATTCGGCAATGAAAAATTCTCTCAAAATTTTATTCAGTTGAGGTTTTCACTTTTTTTTATTATTATTATGGTATAATTTTATAGAGAATGTTAGGCATTTATGGGTCGGGATAAGATAATTTAAGACAGAATATAATATGAGCGCGATAGATATAGATTTTGACGATCTGGTAGACTTCAAAGACAGCAGTATCAACGGGTCTTTTAATATTCGTATGTACTTGCAGAAGGTCAAAATGGATCACCAGACCACTGATAATTTCAAGAAAATCTATGATGAAATATTTGCCATAAATGGAACTGCTGCAGTGCTCAACATCTCCAGTATCAACGATCTTCTCAATTCCATGGAAGAATGCAGCCGGCTGGTTTATCTGCATCGTATCACCTTTAGTAAAGATATCCTCGAATGTTTTTTAGACTGTTGTGACCGGATTGAAGATATTTTGGAATATTTGGAGGACGATCTATTTGCCGTCAGTGAATATCTGAATAAAATGAATGAAGTGGAAGTTTCCGATCTGGTGCTATACCTGAAATCATTTATCCGGGAAGCGGGAGTCGATGCACTCACCAAGCGACTAAATCAAAATTCGGTAGATCAAATACTGGATGACCTGGATAGTTAGAGAGTCACCTGTCAAACCACAACCTATGTCAAATACCAATTTATCGGAAAAAAAATTATTAGTTCAGGCCCAATCTGGCAGTTCCTATGCTTTTGAACAATTAACCCTTAAGCACTACCAGAAGGTGTACAACTATGCTCTGCGAATATGCGGCGGCAACGGGCAACTGGCTGCCGACCTGGCCCAGGATGGTTTTCTCAAGGCATTTTTAAAGATCAAGAAGATGCGGGCCGATTCCTCTTTTTCCACCTGGCTCTGGCGAATAATCTACAATTCCTTTATAGATTACTGCCGAAAGGAATCCAAATGCCAAATCGGCCTGGAAGAGGTGGCTGAAGAGGGCAGTATAAATCAAGAAGATAGCCTCTTTCAGTCAGAAACTGACAAAAATCTACACCTATTGATCAGTAAAGTCCCCTCCCCTTTTAAAGATACCCTGATTTTAATCGATATATTGGGCCACTCCTACCAGGAAACCGCCACAATATCTTCGGTAGCGGTGGGCACTGTCCGTTCAAGGTTGGCCAGAGGAAGAAAAGAGTTAACCAAACTAGTTTGGAAAAATCGGGAACTTTTTAATCGTTAGTTACGTCTAATAGGGTAAAGGGTAATATCTATTACTGTATCCCTTATTTGGTATTTGTGAATTCCAAAAACGGAGAGAAGTTTATGAGTTGTAAGGGCAAAACCGACCATATCCAGACCCTGCTTTTCCAGAAGATGGAGGATAGAGCCAAAAAAGATATTTTGGACCATATTAAGGTTTGCACCAGTTGTCAAAAAGATTACCATCAGGCTAAATTAACCGCTGATCTTTTACAGGCTGACCGTCAAAAACTGGCTCCCCTGCCGGAAGAGTTCGCTCTGTCCCTACACAACCGCCTGGTAAGAGATAGCCAGGCCCAAAATACTGCCCAAACCCGCTTGAAGAATTTACCAATTCTGGGATGGCTAAAACCGCTTTATGCCCTGGCCGCGGTGTTTATTTTAGCCCTGGGAATGGTGCTGGGGCTATATCTGGGCTCAACTCCGGGACTGCACCAGGCCGAAGTGGTGGCCACCGCCCACATTGTGCCTTTGGATCGCCCCTTGAAAATGACCCTCAATTTTGAATCGAGCAAAGAGATAGAGGAGGTGACTTTTTCAATTAAGTTGCCATACGGGGTAATGTTTGAAACTGACGACGAAAAGATTGCTCTGTCTACCAGGCTGGAATGGCAAGGCCGCCTGGAAGAGGGAAAAAACCAAATTCCACTGGCGCTGAGAGCGTTGGAAAAGGGCACCTGGAAAATTATTGCCAGCGCCCGGGCAGGAGAGTTAGTCCATACTCACGAAATCATCCTCCAGGTAGAGGGATAATAGCAATGTCTTTCCGCAGATACCCTCCCTACTGGACAATATAGACTGTTTAATGTTATAATATTCAGCACTATGGAGATTAGTTACCATGAAATCTGCAAACGGCAAACCGATTACAAAATCGATTCCCAGATTTACTCCAGTAAATATTTCAACTATCTTGGTATTAATTCTCTGTTTCGTAATGCCGCTCACTGCTATTGCAGATGACGCAGACCAAAATCCGGCCGATAAAAAAGGAAAAATAAAATCATCGGTAAAAATCGAAGTAAATGGAAACCATGAATTTGATGGCTGGGATAAAAATATAAAGAAGAACGCCAACCAGGAAAAACAGAAACAACGCAAATTACAAAATGCCCGGCAAGAGCTTTTAAAGCAAAAACTCCGTCACCGCCGCGAACAGATGATCAAAAAGAAACTGGAAGAGCAACGCAAAAAAGAGTGCTATAATAAACGTAAACAAAAAATGCACCAAAATATGATGGATAAAATAAAGGAACAAATCAAACAAAAAAAGCAGAGACGAATGCAGGGAAAATAAATGAAACATTTTAAAAACTTAACCTTGCCTCTGAGTAAATTCGGGGGCATTTTAGTATCTAGTTGGTATCAAAAACTGTTGACTCGATTAACTTCCGGATTTTGGCTATCAGGGGTTCAAATAATACTTATATTGTTGTTTATTGGTTGGAGTCTAAGTGGTTCAGCCCTGGCAGGGGATAAATTGTCCGGCTCCATAGAATTAGGCGGAGGATACAATAGTAATGTTTCGCTGCTGTCAGATTCAGATATCCAGGGTTCACTGGATTCAACTTTAACCGAAAATAGCGGCATTGAACCTCCAACCACCACCGGAGATAATAGTGACTCTGATTCTACCTCAACCGCCGGAGAAAACCCCTCCGATTTTATCTCCCAGATGGCCCTGGATCTTAATTACCCTCTGTTAGACAACGACTTTTCCGCCTCTATCTCCTATTTACTCTCATCGGAGATACCAGCAGTAGCCAGAAATTACAGTTTTTTCAGCAACAGCCTTTTACTGGATTTGACTTTTTTCAAAGATGAGATCATGCTGGGGTTGGGAATCATGCCCAGGTATGTATTAGCCGACCTGAACAACTTCTCTCCCTATTACTGGGTTATGCAAACTTTTATAGATCTGTTTATTTTTGAGGGTGAAAAATGGGCCACCAATATCTCGGTCAATTTTTCCCGGTATAGCAGTTTACACGATGATGTAAGTTACTTACAGGGCACAGTGCCGGGCCTGGAGGTATCCCAATACTACTATTTTGACCAGGATCTAAGCAACCTGGCCATAACCGCATCAATAGAAAAAGCCTATTTTCCCAAAGAGCCTGAAAGTTTAAGCACAGAACTAAAAGAGATCTATCAAGACCTGGCGATTAATTATGGCTATTTAAGCCTGGGAGGCAAATTAGCCTGCACCTGGAATTTCCTAAACTCTTTTGTGGTAAACGCCAAAGCCAGTATCCGTTACTCCATTTATGAGGGGCAAGACCAGTGGCTCTATACCTTTGAACTTGACGAAGATCCTAACAGCGCTGCTCACCAAAAAAGCCGCAAAGATTTTTTACACCGCTACAACCTGAACCTCTCTTATAAATTTATCCAAAACTGGCAGGCCAAAGTCTATCTTGACCTGGCTTTTAACCACTCCAGCCTTGGTACAGATGACTATATAGACCGCAATTACAACCAGGTTATCTTTGGCTCATCCATGGAATATACCTTTTAGGAACTTTTATAAGCCCTGATTCGTCTTATAAATAACAACAACATTGGTATTCAAGTATAATACCAATATAATTAACCACTGAGGGAGGAGAACCAATGAACAAATTATTCAAAATCTTTTTGCTGATGTTAGCGGTGATGTTTATCAGCGCCACTGCTTTTGCTGATTCCGGCGACCAGGACACAGATAAAGATAAAACCAAGGTTGAAAACGAAAATAAAGGTTCCTTTAAAAAGGTTGAGGACAAGGCTAAAGAGGATGGCATGGGGAAAAAACATGGCCATAAAAAGATGGGGATGAAAGACGCGGCTAAAGACAAAAAGAAAGAGGCCATCAAAAACAAAAAAGAAGCTATGAAAAATGCGCAGGCAAAGAAAAAAGAGGCTATGAAAAATGCGCAGGCAAAGAAAAAAGAAGCCATCAAAAAAGCCTGGAAACATAAAAAAGAGGCCATGAAACATAAAAAAGAAGCCATGAAAAAAGCCTGCCAGCACAATAAAGACAAAATGAAAGAAAATATGAAAGAGAAAATGAAGAAAAAAATGCAAGAGCAAAAGAAAGAGTGCCAAAAAAATATGAAAGAAAACATGAAAGAGAAGATGAAAGAGAAGATGAAGGAGAAAATGAAGAACATGGGAAAAGGGAAAGATTGTGACCACGACCAAGATTAAAGTAATTATTGAGGCGTATTGAGGCGGCTAACAGAACTTCCGGATAAACGCCAGCCATTTGAACGAAAAGGGGAGACTCCTGGTCATGGAGGTCTCCCCTTTTTTATTGAGATTGAATTGGTTGACTAGTGGATTGTTAAAACTATGGAAATGGCAAATTAAGTAATAAATTGAAACTGTCAAAGTAAATTTGGTAGGCCCGTAAAATAATATTAAAAAAGGTCATCTCTCCGCCCAACTTGGCGCTGGAGATAAAGAAAATCGCCCCAACCAGCATAAAGGATATCCAGGCATATTCGGTTAGGGTCTGCCCCCCTTCCTGGCGGAGCAATTTCTTGATTTTATCCTTTAGCATCATATTACTCTCCGATCCCCTGGCTCCTGCTCACTGAACCTTTTTTTGACACTTCCAGCAAGTTATAAACCACATAAATCTGGCCGGTTTCCTCCTCTGGAGTCAAGGTTATAGAGCAGATATCTTCTCCCCGCTTAAAACGCAGCACCCAGGTTCCTTCACCTTTTTCCGATTGTCTAACCTCTTGTTCGATAAAACCCAGTTTTTTAATCTCCTGCCGGTAAAACTCCAAATTTTTATCAATTTTCCCCTGGTTGTAAGAGGAGGCAATTATGGATGGGAGACCCGCATCAATGGTGTTTAGCCTAAAAAAAGCGGTTGAACCGGGGAAAAGAGGTATATCATCACTAGAAGTTTCGGTATTTATAGGGCCGGTAGAGGCTAATCTGGTTATGGATGGGAAGAGGTAAGTCTCTCCATCACGCCTGATAGCAGTGATGCTCTTTTGAATTTTAGAGGCGCTGTCAAAAACCCCCAGGGATACGTGGTTGCTATCCATGGCGGTACGAAACACCTTATATCCCTCTGACTCCCATACTCCGCGGTAATAGGTCAACACTTTGGTCAGCGGGTCGCGGGTGGTGAAAT
>CAZTWC010000018.1:17586-25551 GCA_964617105.1 uncultured Myxococcia bacterium | reverse complement strand
CTTATAGAGAAATCGTCAAAAAGGAGCGGGCCCGCACCCTGTTTTTTCACAATACTTCGCACGAATTACGCACTCCGCTGAATGGGATTCTGGGATTCACCGAATTGATCGAAAACGGCCATTTTGGCCGGATTCCCGCCAAAGTAGCCGAACAGGTGGGTAAAGTCAATTCCCTGGCCGATTCGCTTAAAAACCAGGTCAACACAATTTTGGAGTTGGCCAAGTCGAAAAGAGGGGAGTTGTACTTAAAAACCATCAATATAAGTTTGACAGAGATCAATAAGCAGGCACAACTCCTGTCTGAAGGGTTAAAATTAAAATTCCCTAACACTGAGTTCACTATAGAGACCAGCACAGAGACTGATGGACCGGTGGACCATGACTCCCCGGAACTCGACCTCCCCCAACCAGAGATCTCTAACGTTTTTTTAAGTGACCAGGAGAAGATATTAGCCATTTTACGCAACCTTTTGAGCAATGCCTTTAAGTTCAAACACCCTGACAAACCAAATCTGGTAAAATTGGTGATAAAACTACGCTATAAGGAGTTTTTGCAGATCAAGATATCAGACACCGGCATTGGTATTCCCAAAGAGCAGACCGATGATATTTTTAAGGAGTTCAAGCAAGTGCAGGAGGATGCCCGCCGCTCTTACGAAGGGACAGGGCTGGGACTTTCTTTGGTGAAAAAATTTGTCGACTTGTTAAAAGGGACAATCCTGGTGAAGTCAGAATTGAACCAGGGCTCTATCTTTACTATCACTCTGCCAGAGTTGCCAGGTCAGGCATTGGCCACTGAGGCCACTGAGGAGACAGAACTGTTTGACTCCAATACGATTGATGAACAACAGATATTGGATCCGCTGCCAACCCTTGCCCGCGAGGAGATGGCTGACGAAGATGTCCAAGAAAATATAGTGGCGCCCAAACCTTCCGATATTTTGGAGCGAGTGGGTTTAGAAATGGATCCAAATCAATTCCAGATCTTGGTGGTGGATGACAGTCAAATGAATGTGGAAGTCCTGTCTGAATTTCTGCGCAGTCAAGGTTACATGGTAACAGAATCTTATGGTGGCCGCGATGCTTTGAAGCAGATCTACAACGAACGTCCCGATTTGTTGCTTTTGGATTTGATGATGCCAGATTTATCTGGAGAGGATGTGTTGAAACAGATTCGATCCGATGAAAACCTGGTGGATCTGCCGGTGATTATTGTCACGGCCAGGGCCTCCATGGAGGACCGGATTTTAGGGTTGAAGATGGGAGCAGATGACTACATTGCCAAACCGATTATACCCGCGGACCTGTTTTTAAGGGTGAACGGTATTCTTACCAGGATCCATCTGGTCAAAAAAGCCGCTTTGGTTGACCAGACCATAAAAATTAAAAAACAAGCCGAAGATGCCAACCTCGCCAAATCCGCATTTTTAGCCGATATGAGCCATGATCTTCGCACTCCCCTCAACGCAATTATCGGTATGGCGGATCTGCTCCTTGAAACCTCGCTGAATAAAGAGCAGCAAAATTATGCCAGGATTTTCAATTCGGCCAGTGAGAATCTGCTCAATTTGATAAACGACATATTGGATTTCTCAAAGATAGAGAGCGGCCAACTCACCTTGGAAGCAGTAGAATTTAACCCTGAGATTATTATTGATAAATGTTGTGAAATTCATACTCTGCAAGCCCATAAAAAAGGAGTGAAACTGACCCGGCATATTGAGAAAATTGTGCCTGAAAACATAATCGGAGACTCCTTCCGTTTGTGTCAGATACTCAATAATCTTCTGAGTAATGCTGTCAAGTTTACTCAATCAGGAGAGATAAGAGTGGATTGCAGTTTGTTGGAACTAGAAAAATCCCAGAAAAAAGTAAAATTACAGTTTGCCATCAAAGATACTGGAATCGGAATTCCTATAGAAAGGATAAATAATATTTTTGATAGTTATAACCAGGCTGAAACCTCTACCACCCGCAAATTCGGCGGAACCGGATTGGGTCTCACCATTTCCAAAAAACTCACAGAGGCTATGGGAGGTTCTATTAGTATTCGAAGTGAACCTGGCCAGGGCAGTACTTTTTCGTTCACCGCAGTGTTTGGCCTGCAAAGTCAAAAAAAGAAACCAGAAACAGTCCAGGATACGGATAATGAAATCAAAGTAAGTCCTTCTGTTATCCCGGAAGACCAATCACTTTCCATTTTATTGGTAGAAGATTCTGAAGACAATCGTGAGTTGATCAAGGCGTTTCTAATAAAAACTCCCCATCAATTAGCCTTTTCCGAAGATGGGGAAGATGCAGTGAAAAAGATTAAAACATCTGAATATGACCTGGTGCTGATGGATTTACAGATCCCGTTGCTGGACGGATATGAAGCCACAAAGCAAATACGAATTTGGGAGCAGCAGGAAAACCATAAAGAGACTTTGCCGATTATCGCGCTGACCGCCTATGCGTTAAAAGAGGATGAAAAGAGATGCTTGGATTCTGGTTTCACCGCCTATCTTTCAAAGCCCATCAAGAAAAAAAGGCTGCTGGATACCATAAATAAGTACGCTAAGATTTCTCTTTAAAAACTCTGACTGATACCATTTAAGGAAGAGAGTCAACATGTTAACCATAACTAAGAAAGATGACCATATAATCCTGGAAGGGATAATCAACGAAACAGCGGATTTTACCGCTCTGTTCGAAAAATGCTCCGACCGGGCGATTATAGATTTTAGTCAAGTAAAACATGCCAATTCTATTGGAATACGCAAGTTTATCGAAGCACTTTATTCCACCGAGTTATTCATTGAATATATCAAGGTTCCAGTTTCGGTGGTGGGCTATATCAATGAAATATCAGAGTTGTTGACCGAAAATACCACCATCCGCTCTTGTTATGTTCCCTTCTATTGCTCATCCTGTGATGAAGAGCATGATAAACTGATAAATATTGTCGAACATATCCCTGATCCAGAAAACATCAAATTACCGGAGTTTTCCTGTGAATGCGGTGGCGGCACTCTAACCATGGAAGAGGATGAAGATGCCTATTTTCTCTTTTTAATGAACAATGCTCAGATCTATACTTTACTAACAGAACTCAAGGGAGTTATTGTTGAACAAAAGGAAAAAGAGGAATTAAATTTCAAGCAGGTCCGGGTTCAGGTTAGTGACCATCCCAAATTGAAAGGACGCTGGTTCGAAATTCGCAATCTGTGTTTGAGCGGCGGATTTATGAAAACCCCGGTGGTAATCAAAGTAGGAGAAAATTTTGTTGGGAAAATAACCCTGCCCAAAATCGGAGTACCCCTTGATATTAACTGTCAGGTTGGCTGGGTATCTGAATTTCACGGACTAAACGGAGAAATGCCCAACGGCATGGGGATAAATTTTATCGATCTATCAGAAAATAGCCGTTCTCTGATCAAAAAATTTATGCAAACCTATTATGCCTATTAAGCCACCCGGAAATCCACTTCGTAACAAAACAAAAATTTGGATGCAGCCTAATTTGCAGCACTAACTAAATAGAGCATCTACAAACTCATTGTGATCAAAGGTGCGTAAATCCTCAACCCGCTCGCCGATGCCGATATACTTGATAGGTATTTTCAATTCATTACATATTCCAATTACCACACCGCCCTTGGCCGTGCCGTCCAGTTTGGTGGAAACTATGCTGTCCACCTGCAGGGATTCATGAAACATTTGGGCCTGCGAGATGGCGTTCTGCCCAGTGTTGGCGTCCAATACCAGCATAGTTTCATGTGGAGCTCCTGGTAAAGCCTTGTTCATAACCCGCTTGATCTTTTTCAACTCCTCCATCAAATTAACTTTGGTATGAAGACGACCGGCAGTATCTACCAATAACAATTCAATCCCTTTTGATTTGGCAGAATTTATGGCATCGTAAATTACTGAACCTGGATCAGCCTGGTTTTTTCCTTTAAAAACTTTGCAGCCCACTCTCTCGCCCCATATCTCCAATTGTTCCACTGCCGCAGCCCGGAAAGTATCTCCCGCTACCAGGGCCACCTTATGCCCCTGTTTATTGAATTTGGAGGCTATCTTGCCGATTGAGGTAGTTTTTCCAACCCCGTTTACCCCAACCATCATTATGACATAAGGAGTTTTATTCAGTTCAAAAGGACGATTTTCTACGGTTAAAAGATTTCGGATATTCTCTTTGAGACAGTCCTGCATAACCGAAAAATCTTGCAACTCTTTTCGTCCCAGGTTTTCACGCAAATCATCCATTAAAATATCGGCGGTTCTAATTCCAATATCAGCAGTAAAAAGAATCTCCTCCAACTCGTCTAGCAGGTCATCATCTATTTTTTTTCGGGAGAACAGGCTGTTTAACCTTCCAATAAAACCTTTTTGGGTCTTTTTTAGCCCTTCAGCCAGAGTTTTAGGCGGAATTTTCTCTGGTATTGGTTTTACTTTTTCTGGAGGTGCCGGTTTTTCCCGGGGAATTTTCTCTGGGGGTACCTCTTTTTTGGCAGGTGGAACCAGGGGTGGTTCTTTCTCAAAAGTTATGAATTCTGGCTCCAGGAAAAGAAGTTCAAAATCTTCATCTTCTTCTCCGGGCGGTTTTATAGAAACTTTTTCAGTTTCCATCTCTTCCAGTTTTTCCGCCAGAAGTCTGATGTTACGCTGATGGTATTGGTAGAGTTTGTAAGAGAGCAGGAGAAAAAGCAACACTATGCAACCGGCCAGCAAATAAAAGCCGTCTTTACTACTCAATAAAATTAAAATAGAGTTTAGATATTCATATATATTTTCCATCTATCAGCCCTTTGCCGTATATGGTGAAATCTAAAATCAGCAATTATCTCGAGTCAATCACTGATTTTTGGTTATTTAATAAGGAAAAAAATTCCTGGCATTTTAATGCCGAGTTGACAAATTAGCAAATGCACAAGATAGCATGTCCATCCTTGCTTTTCAACTTTAAAAAAACCTGCCTTCGTGTTATTATTTGCCGCCTTGATTGTTATTTTAAGGATACTATTTTTATGAAGAACCTGGACCAAAAACTACTGGAAAAACTGGCTCAGATGCAATTCCTCATCCAACAGGCGGTTGATGGAACTATGAGCGGAATCCACAAAAGTCCTTTACAGGGACAAAGCATTGAGTTCAGTCAACATAAAGAATATTCAGTAGGAGATGAATTACGCCATCTGGATTGGAAAGTTATGGCCAGAACCGACAAGCACTATATCAAACGTTTTCAATTCGAAACCAATATAAATGCCTATTGCATTTTAGATGCGTCGCAATCTATGGCCTATGGCAATGGTGCAAAAAAAATTGAATATGGCAAACTATTGTTGGGGGCCATAGCATATATGCTTAACCGGCAGCAGGATTCGGTTGGTGTCCTCGCTATACCTGGAAATGGAAAGGGTGAGCACCACTCCTCATATCTGCCCTGTTCCTCAGATCAGAGACAAATGCAAAAAATTCTCAGTTTCCTGGTCGATATCAACTGCCAGAGCAGTTTCGAAGTAATTTCGTTAATGCAAATATTAGGTGAATTGCTTTCCAAAAGAAGTTTGCTGATATTGGCCAGTGATCTTTTTGATATGGAAGAGAAACTGTTGAACTTTTTGATTCAACTTAAACAGCAGGGACACACCATTATAATTTTCCATATCCTTCATCCGACTGAAATCTCCTTTCCCTTTGACATGCAAACCAGGTTTGTAGGAATGGAAAATGAGCAGGAAATTACCACTTTTCCAAGAACAATTCGTAACACTTACCTTGAGGAATTTAACCAATTCCTGGAGTTCTGTCGCCTAACCTGTTTACGATCCAACATAAAATATCATCGTTTTTCCACCACCGATTCTTTGGAGGAAAGCCTGTTGAAATTCCTGGCCTCATAGGATAAGAACGAATGTCTTTACACTTTTTACAGGGATATCTTCTACCAGCACTGGTGTTGGCCTTTCTACCGATAGTGATCCATTTTTTAAGCCGAAAAAAAGCCAGAGAACACCGCTTTTCGGCCATATCCTTTGTGCTGCGCTCTCTTCAGAAACAGGCCCGGCGGCTCAAAATCAGACAATTTTTATTGATGATGTTACGGACTCTTTGTTTGGCTGCCCTGGTATTAGCCTTTGCCCAGCCATTTTTAAGCCGCCAGACCCAATCCAGCGGGAAAATCGTGGCCAAAAAGACAGTAGTGCTTTTAGACACTTCCTTTAGTATGCAGTACCAACATCATGGGAAAAGCCTGCTTGAAAAAGCAAAAAAAGAGGCGGAAAAAAAGATATCTTCCATGCAACCTTTGGATCAACTAGCCCTGGTGGTTCCTGCTCCAAAATTAAATATTATTGGCTCTGGTGATCAGGAGTTGCTCCTTAAAGAACTGAAAAATATAAAGCCCACTTATCTTCGTCCTCTAATGGAACCCGCTATACAAAAATCTTTTGAGTTTTTATTATCCCGGGAAAATGGCGCTGATGAAAAGATCACCTCTGAAAAACGGTTGATCATTTACAGTGATTTTACCAAAGGCACCTGGGCTGATTTACTAACCGGATTAAAACAGGTGCCAGCAGTAACCGAGGGGAAAATCAACCTGGAATACCAGGATATGGCTTCCGATTCCATGGATAACCTGGCTATTACCGGTGTCGAAATCGCTGCCAATCCAAGTCTCCATGCTATGGGTTATACGTTTAAAAGTAAGGTAACAAATTTTTCCAGCCAGTCCATATCTGCCCATCCTATCCATTTAGAGGTTGGCGGCAAACGCCGAGCCAGCGGTTATATCGACTTGGAGCCCGGCCAGGAAACGGAAAAAGTTTTTAACTATATTCTGGAGAGTCCCGGCCGGTATATGGGAAAAATTGAGATTAAGGCCGATAATCTACCCGGGGATAACCAGCGCTATTTTTCGCTGTTTTGCAGTCGTCCGTATAATATCTTGCTAATCAATGGACAGAGACGTTCCACTTTTTTCCAGGACGAATTTTTCTATCTTAAAAAGGCATTGGAGCCAGATAAAGGAAATAGTGAAAAATTCTTTTTAAAAGAGGTTGCTCCTTCCTTTCTCGATTCAACCTCTTTTTCCGATTTCGATCTGGTAATAGCCGCCAATATCTCCAACCTGGAGGATAAACATTGGCAAGGGCTTAAACAATTTGTAAAAAGTGGCGGTAGCCTGCTGATTACCCTGGGGGGAAATGTCCAACCAGAGATTTACAATCAAAAGTTGGGCGATTTACTGCCATCGCCTCTAAGAGGTATAAAAATACTGGCTCAGCCGGGAGATAAAGATTTTGCACTGAAATCCCTGGGATTTACCGGATATAATTTTTCCCACCCTTTGTTCAAAGGTTTTACTTATAATTCCCTGGAGAGTATGAACAACTCTAGAACCCACGGGTTTTTCCTGCTTGATCCCGATGGACAACAAAATGTATTGATGCGTTTCTCTAACCGCCTCCCGGCTCTGTTGGAAAAATCCTATTATTCCGGTCGGGTAATGCTCTTTACCTCTACCATTGACCGTGATTGGACCGATTTTCCCATCAAAACCGCATATTTGCCCCTGATAAAGCGGATAACGCTCTATTTGTCGGGTCACTTTTCCACACCTGAGTTCCCCTCAATTATTGTTGGAAATGAATACCTTATGGAATCTGTTCAAAAGAGTAATCAGGTTTATTCTCTGTCTACTCCCCGAGGAAAAAACTATTACCTGGCCCGGGGGAAAAAGGGCTATTTTTTCCGAAAAACTTGGGATCCGGGTTATTATCTAATCAATGAAAAAAACGGCAGCGGATGGAGTAAATCCGGAAAAGGCTTTGTCTGTAATCTTGACCCGCAAGAATCAAACACCTCCAAAGTTAAGATGAACAAAATGGCGGCATTGTCCCAGGGCAATACCTTTTTTAGCCGGCTTCTGTCACCCCGGGACGGACAACAGGATTTGTGGATTTGGCTGTTGCTCTT
>CAZTWC010000018.1:0-17576 GCA_964617105.1 uncultured Myxococcia bacterium | reverse complement strand
GACTGTGCCTTATAGGCGAAAGTATTATACTGATATGAAAAATGTTATTCAATCTCTTATCAACCCGTCATTAAAATGCCGGGAATCCTTTTCGTTGTTAAAGGTGGAAAAACCCAGCCGCTATATTGGTGGCGAATGGAATTCCCAAAAAACCGATCCGGATAAATGCGATGTTTGGTATGGTCTCTGCTATCCAGATATTTATGAAATTGGTATGAGTTATTTTGGCCATAGTATTCTCTACCATCTTTTAGCCAATACCCCATCACTTTTAGTGGAAAGAGTCTACGCACCCTGGCCAGATATGGCTCAAATGCTGACTCAGATAGATAAACCGCTATTTTCTCTGGAAAATAAAATTCCTGTTTCCCAGTTTGATATTCTAGGCTTTTCTCTACAACACGAACTCTGTTACCCTACCGTGTTATGGATGTTATCCCTGGCGAAAATACCCCTCCGCAGCCAGGAGAGAAACCTGGATTTCCCATTAATTATCGGCGGCGGCCCCAATGCCTTTAACCCTGAACCTATAGCTGACTTTTTCGATCTCTTTGTGCTGGGTGATGGTGAGGAGGTTGTGCAAGAGATTATCCAGGTTTATCGCGATTTTCGTGGCAATAGAAATTCCCGCCGTCAGGTAAGCGTAGATCAAAAAACTAAACAGGAGTTGTTGAACCAATTAGAGGAGATAAAAGGGATTTATATTCCTTCACATCCGCAATTTTTAGGAGGCAATTGCTGGCAGCCATCGGGTCCCTTTTACCAACTTCAATTGCCGGCGATTGAAAAACGAGTTACTTGTAACCTGGAGGAGAGTTTTCACCCCAAAGCCCCAATAATTCCTTTACATCAAGTGGTCCATGATCGGGCAACAATAGAGATCCAGCGAGGCTGTAGCCGAGGTTGCCGCTTCTGCCAGGCAGGAATGCTTACCAGGCCGGTAAGGCGCCGTTCTCCGGCCAAAATATTGGAACTGGCGGAAGAGATATTACAGAATACCGGATTCCAGGAGTTGGGATTGCTTTCTTTATCTGCCGGTGATTATCCTTATATTTTGTCTCTTTTGCAGAATTTACTTCCCATTTGCAGTCCCTTTAGAACCGCTATCTCTTTGCCATCGCTAAGACCGGAAACTCTTACTCCCGGCATGATAGATTATGTTAAAAAAATAAGAAAAACCGGATTCACCCTGGCGCCCGAAGCCGGTTCCGATAGGTTGCGCCGGATAATCAACAAGGGCAATACCCAGGAGGATCTCCTGGCCACTGTAGAAAAAGTATTTCAGGCTGGCTGGCCCATGATTAAACTCTATTTCATGCTGGGACTTCCTGGCGAAAATATAGGTGACATAGAGAGTATCGCTGATTTGGCCTTTAAGGTTGCGTCCATGAGAAAAAAGGGCAAAAAAAAGTCCCTGCATTTAAGTCTATCCACTTTCATTCCCAAAAGCCACACCCCTTTCCAGTGGTGCTCTATGACCGAGTTGGAGGATTTAGAAAAAAAGATAGAAGTGCTGGAAAAAAAAATAGGAGGATACCGGAAAATCGACCTCTCTATTAGCGATAAAGGCAAATCATTCCTGGAAGGAATTTTATCCAGAGGGGACAGGCGGCTGGGCCCCTGGATCGAAAAGGTGTTTCAAGCGGGTGCTGTTTTACAAAACTGGGGCGAGAAGTTCAAATACCAGGTATGGAAAAACTCTTACCAGCATTTGCAGGAGCAAGGTCAATTGCCGCACGCCTCTTTTTACCTGCACCGCCCCAGGGAAAAGGAGGAGATATTTCCCTGGGATCACTTGAAATGCGGAGTAAAACGCTCTTTTCTGTGGCAAGAATATGAACAGGCCCAGCAGGAAAAACTTACTCCGGACTGCTCTCTTACCGTAAATATACAATCGGGAAAAAAATTGCAGTGCCACCAGTGCGGCGCTTGCCAAAAAGCGGTTAAACCAGAGTTGATAATCGATAAAAATAACTCTCAACCACAGGACATAACTTCAAATCTTCAGAAAACCGTACCTGATGTTGATCCCAAAATCAACTCTTCAGAAGAGCCGCAGTTTTTCTCCTATCTGGTTAAATATCAAAAAAAAGGTGATGCCAAATATATTAGCCACCTCAATAGTATGAACGCCTTGATGCGCGGACTGGTAAGGCTAAACTTGCCTCTACGTTTTACCATTGGTTTTCATCCTAAAATAAAGATCAATTTTTCCCCCGCCCTGGCCCTGGGGGTGGAGAGTTTGGCTGAGTTCTTCATTATCCACTTAACCACTCCTATTTCCATAGAACAGAAAGAGGCACTGGAATCTTTTGAGCCTATTAACGGACTGCGCTGCCTGGAAATTATGGAAAAGCCGAACTGCAAATCCAATATCAGCCTGCTGTTTGAAAAAGTTATCTACACCCTGGTCTGCCCCGCTGATTTGACCGGTAGTATAGAGCCGTTAAAATTTATCAGTCAACTTGAGGCTCAATTGGCAGAGTTAACCCGGCCGGAAAAACCCAACTATCCCTGGGATGCTATCGATTCCTTTAAAACATCTTTTATAAAAGAGAAAATTATTCTAAAATTGATTATAATACCGCAGGCAAATCTACCTGGACCATGGAAAATGGCCAAAAAGATTTTTTCATTTTCAGATATAGATATAGACTATTTAACCATAATTAAAGACGTGGTAATGAAACCATAGAGTAACTATGGGATTTCAATCCCGGGTTGAAAGGAGAAATAATATATGAGTCACATGTTAATTATAAATGCCAATATAGAGGAAACCAGGGTTGCTTTTGTGGAAGGGGGAATGCTCTCTGAACTTTTTATGGAGAGAATAAAAGATCGGGGGATTTTAGGCAATATCTACAAAGGGGTGGTGTCCAGGGTAATCCCCAGTATGCAGGCTGCTTTTGTGGATATTGGTATTGGCAAAGCCGCTTTTTTGCATGTCAGTGACATTCAACATAGAGGCAATAATGCCTTTAATCTTTTTTCCGGTCCCGAAGAGTTGGAGTTCAAAGATCAAGTATTGAACGAGGATGAGGAGGAACATTTTAAAAAGGAGAAAAAACAGGAAGATTACAAAATGCCCGATATCTGTGATCTAGTCAAAGAGGGGCAGGCAATTATGGTTCAAATCGCCAAGGAGCCTCTAAGCACCAAAGGGCCCAGGGTAACTTCCCGCCTATCCATGCCCGGAAGGCACCTGGTTTATATGCCCACCATCGACCATATTGGCATCAGCCGCCGTATCGAAGACGAACAGGAGAGATCGCGGCTGCGGGATATAGTGGAGGAAATTAGACCCAAAGGAAGCGGTTTTATTGTCCGCACAGCTGCCAAAGGCAAGAGCAAGTATAAATTGCAGGTGGATATGGAGTTTCTGATCAATTTGTGGAATGACATCCTGGGGCGTCATGATAGCGTAAAGGCGCCTGATATTCTTCATGAAGATCTAAACCTGATCCTCAGAGCCACCCGGGACCTTTTCACCACCGATATAGACAAACTGGTGGTAGACAGCCGGGTGGAGTTTAAGAAGATAAACGACTTTATAAAATTCTATTTGCCCAAATTAAAATCAAAAGTAGAACTTTACCAGGGAGAGGAACCGATCTTTGACGCTTACGGCATTGAGATGGAGATATCCAGAGCCCTGGAGAGGCAAGTCTGGCTCAAATCTGGCGGCTCCATTGTTATCGATCAAACCGAGGCTCTTACCGCCATTGATGTCAACACCGGCCGTCATGTGAGCAAAGAAAATACCGAGGATACCATCACCAAGACCAACCTGGAGGCGGTGCGGGAAATCGTGTACCAACTTCGGCTGCGCAACCTGGGAGGAATCATAATCATTGATTTTATCGATATGCAGAAGCAGAGCAACCGGGACAAAGTCTATCACCATCTTATAGAGCAATTGAAGTTAGATCGGGCCAAAACCAAGGTACAAAAAATATCGGAGTTAGGACTGGTAGAGATGACCAGGAAAAGGATTAGAGAAAGCCTGGGACGGTTTTTAGGTGAACTATGTCCCTATTGCGATGGCAAAGGGTTTATCAAATCCTGCACCACGGTCTGCTATGAAGTCTTTCGGGAGATCAGGAGAGTAGCTATTAATCTTCCGGGAAGCCTGATTGAAGTTAACACCAATTCCGAGATCGCGGATATGCTCTTTAATGAAGAGCATGAAAATCTGGATCATCTGGAGAAAAAATATAATAAAAAAATATCGGTCCGCTCCTTTCCCAGTTTTCACCGCGAAGATTTTGAAATCACAGGCAAATAGGTAAAATTACCATGCAAAATATCAGTCAATATATTTTTCCTGATGATGAGCAGTCTTTTCTACTCTACGAAATCTTTGGTTTAAAAGGTTTACTGAGTCAGGAAGACGATATAACTGATTCTCTGCTGACCAAAGCGGAAGATTTAGCCGAGCAGATGGCCTCTTTGGTGAAAAAAGCGGAAAAAAAAGGGGTAAATTTTAGTCAAGGTCAGGTATCTCTACCAGATGAACAAAAAAAGATCTATCAACTGTTGGCCCAGGATAGGTGGTTTTTGCTAAGCACTGCCCCTGGAGAATCAAATATGGGCGGTTATGGTCTTCCCAGGATCATTCAGGCGGCCATTACCGATATTTTGATGGCCCCTTTTCCGGCTCCGGTTTTGCAACACCTTCATACTAGCCTTGTTGCCCGGTTTATTAACCATTTTGCCGACCAACAAACCAAACAACTATTTTTACCAAAACTCTATAAAGGTGAATGGACGGGAGCAATCTGTATAACTGAGTCCGAAGCCGGTAGTTCACTTGAGCGGATATCTTGCCGAGCCGCAAAAGGGGAGGGTGATTATTACCATATTAATGGAGAAAAATGCTTTATTGCCGGCGGTAACCATGATTTGGGGCAAAATATTGTCTACCTGGTGCTGGCCATTGCAGAGAATGATAACCCTGCTGACGCCAACTCCAGTTTTTTTCTAGTGCCCAAATACCTCCCTTCTGGCTGGCCCGATTCCACCCCTGAAAACACCAAAAATCAAGCCGCAGACCAATTTCAAAACAACCATGTAAACTGCTTACAGGTCAAGTCAACCCTGGGACTATCAACCCTGCCGCTATGCGATCTCTCTTTTGGTGAAACCGGCCATTGCTCTGGTCAACTTTTAGGAGCCAAAGGACAGGGTTTGGCAATGCTAACCAGCCTGCTTAACGAAATGCGGTTATTAAGCGGTGCTCTATCGGTCTCTTTATCTTCCGCCGCCTTTCAAACCGCCCTGGAATACGCCGGCGGACAGGTGCAGGGACGTTCGGCCTCAAAAAATAACGCCATTATCTCCTATCCCAATATCAGATATTTATTAACCCGTATGCATACCATGGTGAGCGGGTGCCGTTCTTTGCTCTATTACAGCGAGTATTTACTCAGCATGGCTAATGGATGCCAGGATAAAAACCTGGCCAGTAGATTTATGGACCTGGCGGAACTTTTCATCCCTCTATGCAAAGCATACTGCAGCGAAGCGGGCATAGAAGTTTGCCAGATTGCCATCCAAGTCTGCGGCGCCAGGGGATACTGCCGGCAATTGCCCCTGGAACGCTATCTTCGGGATATTATGGCAGCACCACTCTATTGCGGCACCAACAGCGCCCAGGCAGTAACTTTATTAGGCAAAAAAATTGCCGCCAAGAATGGTGAATTGCTGCTCAATTTCACCAAAGAGATTAAGGCCTTTATCAATGAATACCAGACCCATCCCCAATTGTCTGACCTGGTGAAGGAACTCGACAAGGGTTGCCAGTCTCTGCTGCAGGTTACCACCAGGCTGGCCTCTGCGGCAGCGACTGAACATAAGAGTTATGCAATCTTGAACTCTACGCCATACTTAAAAATGTTCGGTCTTTTGACCTCAACCTTTCTGCTGGTGCAGCAGGCAGTTACTGCCAACCACAAACTAGAAAAAATCGAATTGCCCCAATCTTTGGACAAAATGCTCTTTTCCGGACCCAATTGCTGGCCCGGCCCCAAAAGCCGTTTCTATGCCTCCAGAATTCACCTGGCTCGCCATGCCTGCTATCACTTTATCCCCCAACTTCATTCTCTGGCTGCTTCTATTATCAGCGGCGACAGCAGCAGTCTTGATTTACCTTATTAAAAACGAAAAGAATTCCTGGGATTTCAATCCCGGGTTGACATATTTTTAGAAGTTATTCTCCTGCAACCGGGGCCCTTTAAGGTGCTCTTACCTCCAGAGTCTGAAACAACATTTATTTGGGTGTTTATCTGTTGTTTTAATGCCGGTATATGAGAAATAACCCCGATCAACTTCCCCTCCTGTTGAAGTCCGGTAAGAGTCCTCAGAGCAGTATCCATAGATTCTTCATCCAGGGTTCCAAACCCTTCATCTAGAAACAGTGTATCAACTCTTACTCTACGGCTGGCCATGTTTGAGAGGCCCAGAGCTAAAGCCAAACTCACCAGAAAACTCTCTCCGCCCGACAAATTTTTAGTGGTTCTTATCTCTCCTGCCTGATAGTTATCACAAACATTCAACTCCAAAGGATGCTCTCTATGACGAACCAACAGGTACCGGTCAGTCATGGTTTTAAGTTGTCTATTGGCATGTGACACCATCAGTTCAAAAGTTATACCCTGAGCAAAGTTTCGAAATTTTTTTCCATCAACCGAACCTATCAATTGGTGAAGATTATTCCATCGTTTACATTCTTGGTTTTGAGCATCAATGGCAGCCATTTTTTCTTGATACCTGATTTTAGCCTCCTGGTGGTCAGAAATTTGTTGTTTTATAGCGCCAATATCTTCTCCCAATTTTTGTAAGGCCTCTTCTACTTCAGCCTGCTCTTTTTTTAGAATTTCCAACGAACTTTCAGTAACTTGTTTTTGGATCTCCAGAGATAGGCGGTCTTCCAGATCTTTTTTGCGGGTTGATACCTCTACCTGCATATTTTCCAGGCTCTTTTGCTTTTGGCTCAATGCTTCTTTCTCGGTTTGAGTAAGTATACAGGATCGGAATGTTTGTTCATCAACAAATCCATTTTTTTCATAATTGAGGATAAAAGAGTTTTCCCGGTCTTCCAAATAAGGTTTTATCTTATCTATATCCTCTATTAAAGAGTTGATCCTGGTTTTTATTTTTTCTAGTTCGCGTATGGCCTGTTCACGTTTTTCCCCGACATTTTTTTCCCTATTTTCAGCATCTATAACCAATTTCTCCATCCGGGTTTCCTCCTGGTCCGGATCTTTTGAGCCATAGAGTTCCTGGCGCTGCTCCTTTAGTTTATTTAAAACTTGTTGCGCCCCTGAAATAAGTTCCTGTTTCTCTTTTAATGAATCTCCAAGGGTTTGGATAATTACTTCAAACCCTTTTAAATCAGACACCAATCCGGATATCTGTTCCTCCTTCTCTGTTTGCTGCTTTTGAAATGATTTTCTTCTATTAACTCTATCTTCCAAAATTGTCTCTATAGAGATCTTATCTTTTTCTAGTAATTCATCAACCCCAAAGGGCTTTAACTCTACTTCTAAATGATCATTTAATTTATCTAAGCGCTGCTGTTGTTCCTTGAGTTCATCCTTTAGGCGCTGAAGTTCTAAAAGAGACTGTTGTTTCTGATTCTCGGCTTTTATAGATTCTTTTTCTGCTTTATATAATTTTGAGATAGAATTTTTCTCTTTATTTTCCGAATGTTTTATCGAACTTTCCAACTTTTCCACTTTTTTAATCAGTGCCGATAACCTATCAATTTCTCTCTGGGTCTGTTCAATATCTGGAACATTACCCCTGGCATAGGGATGATCTTTTGAACCACACAATGGACACTCTTTACCATCCTCTAACTGTTGCCGTTCATCCTTCAGGCTTAATATTTTGCTCTGAAGCCCCATCTCCCTATACAGATATTCCAGTTGGGATCTATATTCACGGAGTAGTTTTGGACCCAGGTGCTCCTTTAATTTATTTTTAGTTTCAGTTAATTGTTTTTGCTCATTTTTAAGGCATTTCTTAAGTTCATCAACCATTTTTTGCTGATTTTCTTGAAAAACCGAATCCCTCTTAACTTGTTTTTCTTGCCCATTTATATTCTTTTTTTGAGCGGAGATGTAATGGGAGATGGATATTAAATTTTTCAACTGTTCTTTAATGCCGGTAAACTCAGTAATCAGTTTTTCATCAACACTATTATCCGACAGATATCTGATTATAGTTTCCAGGTGCCCCTTTTTAGTTTTCTGTTGGGCCAATTTGGCTGTCTGTAACTGTTGGTTTTCTGAAAGTTGTTCCTTTAATTTTTGGAAATCGGAGACAGTTTTATTTAAAGAATCCTTTTTTTCAGATAGCCGTAGATCAAGTTCCCTGACTCTCTTTATCAACTTAAGTTCGGCCCTCTGATAATCTTTTGATCCTACACACTCTTTGTTAGCAAATGCAAAGTCATTTTCTATTTGATTCAATGATTTTTCAAGGTTAGGCAACTTTTTAGAACTATTTTCTAGGGACTCCTGGCTCCGTTTTTGTTCATTTCGCATTTGCAACAATTTGGTGTGTTCCACTTGCAGATTATCTGCATTTAACCCTTTATCCAATTTTTCTTTCTCAGGTTTAAAGGCTTCTGTGTTGTCAAAAAGTTGGTACTCCTCTTTTGTTATATTATCGATAGCCTTTTTAAGCGCTTCAATTTGATTCAACCATAAAATTGAAGATTTAATTTTTTCATACTGACTGGAAATTTTTTGTTTATTGGCTTGTTTTTCCCCAATTTCTTGAGTTAATGTTTGGAACTCTGCAGAATCCAGAAGAGCAATTCCTTGAATCTCGGCCTGAAGCAATTTCAGATTTTCCTTTTCTTCACGATGACGCTCATGAACTTTTTTGGATATCTCGCTATAGAGTTCAGTTCCAGTGATCTGTTCCAAAATAGGTGCTCGTTGATCCTGAGATGCTTGCAAAAATGCGGTAAAACCTCCCTGGGCCAGCATAATAGAGCGGGTAAACCGATCAAAATCCATGCCGGTCGTATCTTCAGCACACTCTGCCACATCTCGCTTTTTTGATGCTAATATCTTGCCGTCAACCGCATTGGATATCTCATGTTTGGAATCTGCCAGGTTGCCATCCGCTTTTTTTCTGGCTCTGTGTTGGCTCCAGTGAGCCCGGTATTTACCGGTTTGGGTTTCAAAAACAACTTCGGCATAACATTCACCGGTTTGCCGCGACATTATCTCATTGCTGCTTTTGTTTATCGATTTTAGCCTGGGAGTTCTACCATAAATAGCCAGGCAAATGGCATCCAGAATAGTAGTTTTTCCGGCTCCGGTTGGTCCGGTAATGGCAAAAATTCCTTCCGATATGTACTCCGAAAAAGTAAAGTCAATTTTCCACTCGCCATAGAGAGAGTTTAAATTTTTAAACTTAAGTTTAATGATCTTCATCTAATCACTTGTTATTATACTGCATTTATATCCTCTTCATAAAGAGAGGTTAGAATTTCATTATATGATTCTATTAAGGCAGGCCGCTCTTTCTCTTCAATCTTATGAGCATTTAGACAACGAATAAAAATCTCTTTCTCACCCAGATCATCCAGGGTCTCATTTTGATCCATTTTATTAATAATCTGGTCAACTACCCGCCGGTTTATAATCCGCCGAATTTCCATTTTACTACCAACCAGTAACTCCTCGATAAATTCGCTCAAGTTACTAACCATTTCAGTTCCAGTATATTCAATCTCCAGCCAGGTTTTAGCCTTTTCAGGTTGGTTTTTGAGTTTTTCGATTTTTCTCCTGATATCCTCTAATTCTCCGGTGATTTTTTCCAGGGGCTGAAAGTTGGGGACAGTAATTTTATCTACTTGAGTTTCTTTACCATTCAACTGAACCTGAAGGACCTGCTTTTCTTGATGAGCCTCGCCAAAACCCATTGAAATTGGAGAACCTGAATATCGAAGGTGTTTCGATTGACCAACTCTTTGATAAACATGCAGATGTCCCAGAGCTAAATAGTCGATACAAGATGGAAAAACCTCTGCTCCAACATGAGCCAGCGTGCCAATATAAAGTTCTCTTACCCCATCACCCTCAACGATTTTTCCGCCAGCCGTAAACAGGTGCCCCATAGCAATAATTGGAACATCTCCCAACTCATTTTGTTTCTGTTGGGCAATTTTGCCGACCTCTGAATAATGTTTGCGCACCCCCTCCAGGAGTTTTTTATTTTTATCTTCATTGGTTTCTCCAGCCTCAACTTTTCGAATATCCTTATCTCTCAAATAGGGGACTGCGCATACAATTGCTTCGGGAATATTTTCATTATCTTTTAGAACCAAAACTTCATCTTCCAAATTGTCGGTTACAGAACCGACTACATACACATTCAGAATACGAAGTAGTTCTTTGGGGGCATTCAGAAAAGAGGGGGAGTCATGGTTTCCGCCTATAACTACCACATGACGGCAGCAGCGAAATTTAGAGATGTTAAATAGAAAGCGATAGTAAAGTTCCTGAGCGCGATTACTGGGAGTGCGGCTCTCAAAAACATCTCCACATATTAATAATGTATTGATACTGTTCTGCTCGATAATTTGAGCCAGCCAATCAAGAAATTGGCTGAATTCCTGATAACGTTTACGGTCATAGAGTTGCCGGCCAAGATGCCAATCTGAGGTATGGAGGATTTTCATACCGGTCTAAACTTTAAAAAGATAGTTTATAATATCTCCATCTTCTACCTGATAATCTTTTCCCTTAACATAGTATTTTCCCGCTTCTTTTAGCCCCTGGGCGCTGCCTATTTGCATAAAATCTTCATATTTCATCACTTCAGCCCTGATAAACCCTCGTTCTATATCGCGGTGCACTGCTCTGGCAGCCCTGGGCGCCAGGGAATCCTTGGGAATCATCCAGGCTCTCACTTCATCTTTTCCCACCGTAAAAAAGGTGATACGACCCAAAAGATGGTAGGCGGAGATGGTCAATTTTTCCAGGGCTTCCTGTTCGATGCCATAATCAGTTAAAAACTCTTGGCGCTCCTCTATGGAATCAAAATTGGAAAGTTCTTCCTCCAACTTAATCGCAATTTCCACCGCCATACACTTCCAGTGCTGTAAAAGAGTTTTAACCTTAGCCAGATAGAGATCCTGGCCAATATCATCTTCGACAATATTCAAAACCAGCAAAACCGGTTTGGCTGTTAACAGGCGGTAAGTCTCCCGCAACAATTTCATCTCTTCCAAATTCGCCTCCAGGGAAGATAGAGGCTTTCCATCTTCCAAATGGGTATTGGCCCGCTTTAGTAAATCCTCCTCATCCAATTGCCCAGCCAAAGACTTCTTTTTTCCTTTACTCTTATCTTTAGATAAATTCTCCAGCCGCTTTTCTAAAAATATCATATCAGCCAGAATAAGTTCATTGTTTAACCATTCAAGATCCCGGACAGGGTCAACACTACCGTCTACATGAAAAACCGTTTCATCCTCAAAGGCTCGAACAACATAGCAGATCAATTCGCTATTGGCTATTTCCCTCAAAATCGGTCCATTCTGTCCTGGTTTTTCCAAGGAAGGAAGGAGCAAAAATTCCAAGGTGCCTGGAACTGTTTTTTTGGGTTGGTAAATAGCAGACAATTTTTCCAATCTTTTATCTCGAATATTTGCCATCCCAACCAATCCGGAGCGGGATATATCATGACTGTAGGGAGAAGATGTAAGTAAAGAAAAAGCCTCCCTTTTTCCGGCCTGTGGTAAACCTATTATAGATATTTTCATGTCTTAACCTCGTTGTTCGATCTCTTCGTCGCGAAAATTACCTTAAAATATTTCATTCACTTTGAGAAATAATGGCAGACAATATCTCTTCCAGATTCTTATCAATCTGGCGAGATTTCATCTGAATGGTCAAAGCCACCTGGGAAAAATTTCCCAGGCTCTCAAGTTTGGCAATGTTCATCTCATCTTCATTAATAATAAACTCAATTCGCCCAGTCTTTATGTTAGCAATAAAAGAATTAAACTCTTTGGAAAACCGGTCACTTTTAACCTCGACAATAATCCCCCGGGGCTTCAAAATATTGATTAATGGTAGTAAATCGCGGTTGGCCAGGGTGGTGAATTTTAGCCAGATTCCCTGTTTTTTAAAATTAGATAATACTTTAATATCTCTCTGCAACTCTTTGTTTGTATTGGGCATATTATATACCCAACTAACCATACCAGCCTTTCCTACCGTTTCCATCAATTGGGTATTAAATTCAGCCGGTAATATAAATTTCTTATTAACCGGTCCCAGTTTAAGCAGGTTGTTGATATACTTTTTCCAGTTACCAGGCGGGGGGCTTTCGACCATAACACTATAATTTTTAACCTGTTTTAATTGGGTTATATGTATTTCTTTAACTCTTCCTTTAAGTCTAATAACTTTTTCTATATCCTCTATAAATCGCAGTTTTTTCAGCATCTGATCGCTAAGCATATTGCCACGCAGGTTAAAAATGAGTTGGTCAGCCTTGATTTTCCTCTGAGTCACAAATTCATCCAGGATAAAATCCTCCTGGATAATAAAATTCTTGCTAAAATCCGGGATAAATACCGGAGATCTATGGGTTGGTCCACCTTTAAGCGATTTTCCCATTCCTACTGATATAGCCTGTTTCTCTTTTAACCCCCCTTTAATCCAGTGACATCCACCTACTAAAAACAAAAATATCATTACTAACATCAATTTTAATGTCAGGTTTATAACCACAAACTTAGATTCCTCTATTCTATTCATATATTTAAACCTCTAATAATCGCGTTTCTTAATTCAGGTATCCAATCTGGTAAAGGGGCGATTTTCCTACGCCCGATAATAACATAAAATATTCCTTTTCTGGATAAAAATAATCTGGTAGAATTTTCTTTTAAACAATTGGAACCTGGAGGATAATCTCTTATGGCCACTGACAAACCCTACCGCCTTTCAGATGTGCTGCGTGAATATAACCTGATAACCGAAGAACAGATCTTAAATGCTCTGAAAGTCCATAAAAAATCGGGGAAAAGATTGGGAGAACTCTTTACCGACTTGGGCTATTGCACTGAAGACCAGATTAACTGGGCTCTAAGCAAACACTGGAACCTGCCTTATGTCTCCATTGATATCAACCAGGTCGACTTGGATCTGGTGCGTAAGTTTTCCCAATCATTTTTACGCACCTACTCCATTTTACCCATGTTGTCCTTTGGTGATGAACTAAACGTGGCTCTCTCCGACCCATCCAATCAGGATGCAGCTGACGAACTGGCCCGTAAAACCGGAAAAACCATCCAAAAATGCCTGGCCTCCCAAAAACAGATAGACAGTATTATAGACCATATCTTTGGAAAAACTAACCAAAATGTAGATAAAGATGAACAGGGAGAACACGGCACTGTTTTCTCTATGAAAGGTGAAAAAGAGACTGCGGACAAAACCGGTACCAGTTTCATCTTAAAGCATATCAACAAGGTGCTCAAGCAGGGGGGTGAGGAGATCCTCTTTTTCCCAACCAGTCAGGAGATAAACATCATTTATATAAACCAGGGAATCAGTCAAAAAGTCGAATCCATCGACACTAAAATGTACCAACTGGTGTTGAAACGACTAAAAATCATGACCGGAATAGAGACGGAAAAACTGGATAACCCGGTCACTTCTACCTGCAGCCTCAAAATCCATTACCATTCAATGCTGTTGATGGTAACTATCTTTCCCTTTGCCAACTACGAAGCCGCAGCCATCTCCCTGGGTTTCAAATCTTCCCAGGAGATAAATGAGTTTAATCTGGACTTGACCCCCAATCAAAAAATGACTCTGCACAAAGAAAACGGCGGCCTTTACCTTATCGCTTCAAAGGATCGCAAACAGAGAAAACTGCTTTATTACAATCTGTTAGAAGAGTTCAAGAATCTGCAAAAGCGGGTGCTCTCTTTTGAAAACTATATCGAGTTGGAACTGGATGGCATTATGCAGTCTCAACTCTCCCAGAGTAGTAATCTAAAAAAGGATATCAACAACTGGATCAAGGGTTATGTTGGACTTTATGCCGATGTAAACGGATTTCATTTGCCAGGAATCAGTATTCTTGAGTTGCTCGATTTGGTGCAGCCTATTATTTCCGCCGGCGGTCAAGCGGTTATCTGCACAGATCACTGTACTATCATCTCCCTTTGGCACCAATTGCAGGAAAACCAGTTAAACAACCCTAACAATATCCTCTCCAGGGTGCAACTTCTGCTGGAGAGTAAAACCATGGGAATGTTGTGTCAAAAGTGCCGGCTGCCAATCGATAATAAGGAGCGCGACAGTTACCGACAAATGATAAAATCCTGTTTTCAAATAGACCAGGTGGAGTTTCCCGAAGATCAAGCCCTATTTCTACCTGGACCAGGGTCTGGAAGTTGCGATCAGTGCAACAATACCGGTTACCATACCTATATTGACCTGCATCACTGCCACCAAATAACCAACCAGGAGAGAGTAAAATTACTGAAAGGAGAAAAAGTTGATATCACTCCCTCCCTCTCTGCAAAAGAGTACCAATTGCTTCGGGAAGGGGAGATATCGGTCATAAATTACCTTATATAAATATCTAATCAATCCGACTTCCAGCCGGAGCAGAACTATTTCACTGGGTTAAAATGCTGAGAATTTTTTTTGTTATAAAAGAGGTAAACTAATGGATATAACAGAACTGTTGACTTTTACAGTGCAGCAAGGGGGCTCAGACCTCCATCTCTCCAGCGGCGATGCGCCTATGATCAGGCTGCATGGCAAACTGAGGCGCTTGAAAATGCCGCCTTTGGAACGCAATGCCATCCGCCAATTAATTTACGACATAATGAGCGATGAACAGCGTAAAAAATTCGAAGAGAACTGGGAGTTAGACTTTTCAGTCGATATGTCCGGTATTTCCCGCTTCAGAGTTAATGCCTTTTACCAACACAAAGGCGAAGGTGCGGTTTTTCGGGTTATCCCCTCCGAGATAATCTCTTTTCAAAAATTGGGATTGCCCCAAAAAATTATGGACCTCTGCCGCAAGGAGAAAGGACTAGTGGTGGTGACCGGACCAACCGGCAGCGGCAAATCAACTACCCTGGCAGCCATGGTAAACTTGCTCAACGAAGAGAGAAACGGACACATCATTACTGTAGAAGATCCTATCGAATTTGTTCACCAATCAAAAAAATGTCTGGTCAACCAACGGGAAGTAGGCAACAATACCAAATCGTTTGGTAATGCCTTAAAAAGCGCCCTCAGGGAAGACCCCGATATTATCCTGGTTGGTGAGATGCGAGACCTGGAAACTATTAGCCTGGCCCTTACCGCAGCGGAAACCGGACACCTGGTTTTTGGAACCCTGCATACCAATAGTGCCGCTAAAACCGTAGATCGGATCATAGACGTTTTTCCTGCCAACCAACAGGAACAGATCAGAACCATGCTTTCCGAATCGCTTCAGGGGGTTATCTCCCAGGCTCTACTGCCGCGCCAAGACGGCAAGGGCAGGGTTGCGGCCTTTGAGATTATGGTTGGCACATCAGCGGTTAAGAACCTGATTCGGGAAAATAAAACCTTTCAAATCAATTCCGCTATCCAGGTAGGATTCCAGAAGGGTATGCAAAGCCTTGACCAGCACTTGAAAGAGTTGTTGATGAAAGGTTTGATATCGCCTCAAGAAGCGGCTAAAAAGGCTCTGCAGCCAGAAACCTTCCTGCCCGGTGGAACCGAAGGTGGAGTACATCATATGCATGAGGCAGATATAAGCGACATCTCACATATTGAAATTGGCACCCATGTTAGGTAATTGCCAGGAGTAATCATCAATGAAAGAAACCACAGATTTTAATTTGAAACAGATCTTAAACCTGATGGCTAGACGTAAAGCCTCTGACCTCTACCTCACCACTGGCACCCCACCGGTTTTCAAGATCCAGGGAAAATTTGTCCACCTGGGCACACCGCCTTTAACACCAGACCAAACCCTGACCATGGCTGAGGAGATCATCGAACCTGCCCAAATGGAACAGTTTAAAAAGGAGTTGGAGCTTGACATGGCCTATAGCCTGGAAGGGAAAGACCGTTTTCGGGTCAACCTTTTTCAACAAAGAGGACAGGTTGGTATGGTGGTGCGTCGAATCGAAATGAATGTTCCCACCATTGACGATTTGAATTTACCGCAGGTACTCAAACATTTAGCAATATTAAAAAGGGGGCTGATCCTGGTCTGCGGAGCTACCGGCAGTGGAAAATCAACTACCCTGGCTGCTATTATTGACTTCAGAAATGCCAGCATGGGTGGACATATTATCACCATTGAAGATCCCATCGAATTTGTCCATCAACCTAAGAAAAGCCTCATCACCCAGCGGGAAGTGGGAATCGATACTCACTCATTTCACAGCGCATTGCGCAGCGCATTGCGACAGGCTCCAGATCTACTGCTAATAGGAGAGATCAGAGACCGGATATCTATGGAATCAGCCCTGCAGTTTTGTGAAACCGGTCACCTGGTTCTGGGCACTTTACACGCCAACAACTCCAACCAGGCTCTGGAGAGGATTCTCAATTTTTTTCCAGTTGAAGAACACCACCAGGTGCTATACCAATTGTCTCTCAATCTAAAAGGGGTGGTTTCTCAACGCCTGATACCCACAGTGGCAGGCCAGCGAGCGGCTGCTATAGAAATTATGATGGACACGCCCCGGGCCTCCGACTTAATTGCCAAGGGAGATATTGAAGAACTGAAAACCTATATGTCCAAATCTCAGCAGGATGGAATGCAGACCTTTGATCAGGCCCTGTACCAACTGTTTACCAGCGGTAAGATAAGTGAAGAAACCGCCCTGGCCAATGCAGACAGCGCCAATGACTTGCGTTTAAAAATAAAAGTGGAATTCAGGGGAGGAGACAAAAGTAATAGTAAACTTTCCTTTTGACCATTTACCTGCGAATTTGCGATGAAAAGAGAATTACCATTAAACCTGGAACTGATCAGTTTTCTTTTGTAACTCTTTTACTTCATTGTCCATCTTTTCCAAACCGGCTTTAAGATCAGGCGAGAGTTCAGCCTTTACAGCCGCCTGTTTCAATTCCTGTATGGTTTTTCCCAAACCAGACGAACTCTCTTTTATGGCTGTCACCTTTTGATTTAAGCCGTTCAAAGCCTCATCAAAGACCAGCGAAAAATCCTTAAGTTCATCTTTCGCCCTGGTTTTGGCACTCAACTTCAGATTTCCCTTGGCTACCTCTTTGAGCATGCCTTCAAATTTGTATAGAGGGCCGGCGATACGATGGGAAATGTAGATCATTATGTATATGGTGACCAGGGAGATGGAAATAATGGTGATAATGTTTGCAGTTAAAATAGAGGGGAAAAGAAGATCTTTAGTATTCTTCAAACCCAAATGAGCCCTGTTAAAAGATTCTTCCAGATTTACCCCTAACACTCCATAGAGTAGCAGCCCTGAAATGATGGAACCAACCACAACCAGGACAACAAAAATGACAATTACGTTGGCTTGAAAGGATTTTTTG
>CAZTWC010000017.1:0-26185 GCA_964617105.1 uncultured Myxococcia bacterium | reverse complement strand
TTGGAAAATTTTTGTTCACCTGGAGAAAGATGGAAGACGAATAAACCTGGATCACCATGCCATCGAGAATCTTTACCCGGTTAAGATGTGGAAAAAAGGGGAGATAATCGAAGATAAAGTAAGTTTTAAACTGCCGTCCAATTTTAAACCGGGGCGGGTGGTGATTTGGATTGGCCTGTTTGATGAACGTCAGGTAGAGCACCGGATGCCGATTATTAACTTACAGGAAGTTTACAACGATGGTTTTGATCGAATAAAGGTCACAACTCTGTTAATAAAATAAAGCCTAAAACCCTTTGGGCATTCACTTTGTTTTAGGAGGTAATTTATGCTGGCTAAAAAGTTGCTATTAATTGTTGTCCTGGGAAGCCTGTTAATTGTTTCGGGCTGCAAATCATGTAAAAAGGATGAGAGCGTCAACACCACCAAAGGAGAAACCAAAATGGAATCAGAAACCAAAACCCCACAAAATATGTATGCCAAATTTGAAACTTCTGAGGGAGATATTATTATCGAGTTGTTTCCCGATAAAACCCCCAAAACAGTAGAAAATTTTGTTCAGTTAGCCCGGGGAGAAAAGGAGTGGACCGATCCTAAAACCCAGCAAAAAACTCAAGAACCTCTGTATGACAACACGGTTTTTCACCGGGTGATTCCCAATTTTATGATTCAGGGCGGCGATCCTCTGGGACAGGGAATTGGCGGTCCCGGCTACCAGTTTGAAGATGAGTTTCATCCTGAACTCAAGTTTGATAAACCAGGGCTTTTAGCCATGGCCAATTCGGGCCCCAACACCAATGGCAGCCAGTTTTTTATCACCCACAAGGAGACCCCCTGGTTGAACAACAAACACACTATTTTTGGCCAGGTAATAAAGGGGCAGGATGTGGTGACCACCATTGGCAACTTAGAACGCAATCCTCAAACCAACCAGCCCAACCAGGAAGTGGTGTTGAAAAAAGTTACCATCACCTCTGGCGAAATGCCTTAATAGACCAGAATTATGACCAATTTTCGTTCAGGTTTCATAGGTATAATAGGCCGTCCCAATGTGGGTAAATCCACCCTGTTGAATCGAATTTTGGACTGCGATTTGGCCATTACCTCCAAAAAACCGCAGACCACCCGCAACAGCATCAGGGGGATTTATACCCGGGAGGATGAATGCCAGATAGTGTTTATCGATACGCCGGGAATACACAAGGCCAAGGGAGGGTTGAACAAATACATGGTGGATGCTGCCCTGTCGGCAATGGCAGAATCTGATTGTAACCTGCTTATTATTGATTTGCCACCCTCTGGCAGTAAAAAATATTTGGCCGGGCATCAATTTATTGCCGAGAGATTGCAGGATTTAAAAAAACCAGTGGGCTTGATCCTCAACAAGGCGGATCGGCTCGATAATCCTCCAGCCCATCTCCAGGAGATTCTCCCCCATATCGATTTTGATTTTAAAATGGCTATCTCAGCCCTTTATGGTCATAAAGTGAAGGATTTAATTCAACATCTGAAAAGTTATCTACCAGTTGGCCCTCAGTATTACCCATCTGACATGCTTACCGACCAGGCAGAGCGATTTATTGCCGCTGAAAAGATCCGCCAGAGTGTATATGAGCACACCGGTCAGGAACTCCCCTATTGCGTGGCAATAACTATAAACAGTTTTCAGGAAGAGGGCCCCCGGAAGGAGGGGGACAGGGGGTTAATCAAGATGGATGCCTCTTTGCACGTAGAGAGGAACTCCCAAAAGGGGATGCTTATCGGCAAAGGGGGGAAAAAACTGAAAGCCATTGGCATCTCAGCCCGGGCTCAGTTGGAAAAGTTTTTCCAGGTAAACATATTTGTTCAGTTGACGGTGCGGGTAGAGAAGAATTGGACCCGGGATCAGAAAAAGTTGTCCCGTCTGGGATATGGAAGCGGAAAATATTAAGGGCTCATGACAGAAATAATCGATAGATACTTGCCGGTGGTGGCCATAGTGGGGCGGCCTAATGTGGGTAAATCCACCCTGTTCAATAAAATTATCGGCCGTCGCCGGGCAATCGTGCTGAATACTCCGGGCATCACCAGAGATCGACTTTACCAGGAGACCTCCTTTGACTCGGTTCCTTTTTTGCTGGTAGATACCGGTGGTTTCAATCCCACTGCCAGCCAAAAAATGGACTCTTTGGTGGTTTTTCAGGTTATGGAGGCTATTCAGGAGGCTGACCTGGTGATTTTTTTGGCTGATGGTCGGGCAATGCTCACCCCTTTTGATCAAGAGATGATAAATCTTTTACGGCAAAAGGGAAAAACCACCTTGTATGTAGCCAATAAAATCGATGGCCCGGCTCAAGAGGATAATATCTACGATTTTTACCGCTCGGGAATAGATCAATGGCACACTATCTCTGCTGAACATAGCCGGGGAGTGATGGATATGCTCACCGATTTGGTGGGTCTATTACCAGGAGAGGATGAGAGCGAGCCTAAGGAGGAGGTGGAAGCAAAGGTGGCCCTGATTGGCAAACCCAATGTGGGCAAGTCCACCCTTTTAAATGCCGTGACCGGTCAAAACCGGGTTATTGTTGATTCCAAACCGGGTACAACGGTAGACTCCATTGATAGTTTGGTGGAACTGGAGGGAAAAAAATATCTTTTCATTGATACGGCCGGCATTCGCAGGCGCTCCAAGATATCTAAATTAAAGGAAAAATTTAGCGTAGTAAGAGCCCTGAAGTCAATAACCAACAGCCAGGTAATTTTTTATTTGCTGGATGGAGAACAGGGATTGTCGGATCAGGATCAGCGCATGATCTCCTATATAGAGGAGCGGGGAAAGGGGTTGGTGATATTAGTTAATAAATGGGATTTGGTAAAGAAAAATAAATCGGACAATAAACCATCTCTCTATCGCCGCCAATTGCGGGACAAAGTTCCCTACCTGAACCATATTGATATTCATTTTATTTCCGCCAAAACCGGTTATAACCTCCGGAAGTTTCCTCAATTTATCAATAACATCAAAGAACAGTGGCTCAGGAGATTACCCACCCCAGACTTGAACTCCTGGCTGGAGGTGGTGCAGCAAGCCCACCAACCACCGGTTTACCGGAGCCGGCGGATCAAGTTTTACTATATTGCCCAGACCAGAGAGGCGCCTCCAACTTTCAACATCAAGTGCAATTATCCCCAGGGTCTGCCCAAATCCTACCAGCGTTACCTGCTAAACCAGTTGCGAACCGCTTTCGGCTTCCAGGGCGTACCGGTTAGAGTAAAACTGCAAGGCAAAAGTAAGAACAGGAAAAGATAGAACTACAATTTTTAGGCCTACTTTTTTTTCTGTTTTTGCATCTGCTTTTCTATTTTGGCCCAACTGTCCCGCAGAGAAACTGAACGGTTTAATACCAGTTGACCTGGCTTGGAGTCTTGATCCACACAAAAGTAACCCTGTCGTTCAAATTGAAAGATAGACTCTGGCTCAGCCTGAGCCAGGCTAGGCTCCACCCGGCAATCTTCCAGCACCTCCAAAGAGTTGGGGTTCAGACAATGGCGAAAATCTTTTCCCTGGCTGCTGTTTTCAGGGTCCTTTTGAGAGAACAGGCGGTCGTATAGGCGTACTTTCACCGGCACCGACTCCCTGGCCGAAACCCAGTGCAGGGTGCCTTTAACCTTACGGCCGTCTGGCGCATCTCCTCCCCGGGTGGCCGGGTCGTAGGTGCATAGCAATTCTTTGATTTCACCACTATCCGGGTCCTTGATTACCTCCTGGCAAGTGATAAAATAGGCGTAGCGCAGGCGCACTTCCCGTCCCAGACCCAGGCGGAAAAACTTTTTTGGCGGATTTTCTAGGAAATCTTTTTTCTCGATATACAACTCCCGGGAAAAGGGCACTTTTCTGGTGCCGGCACTTTCATCTTCCGGGTTGTTAATAGCTTCTAACTCCTCAACCTCTCCCTCTGGATAGTTGGTGATCACAACTTTTAAAGGCTCCAATACCCCCATTACTCGCGGGGCTCTCTGGTTCAAATCTTCTCGCAGACAATGTTCCAATAGCGCCATATCCACCACACTGTCCCTTTTGGCCAGGCCTATTCGTTCACAAAAGGTTCTGAGCGATTTGGCGGTATAACCCCGGCGGCGCAAACCCTTGATAGTAAGCAGCCTGGGGTCGTTCCAGCCGCTGACATCACCTTCATTCACCAGAGAGAGCAGTTTTCTCTTGCTCAACACTGTGTAGGTCAAGTTGAGACGGGCAAATTCTATCTGCTGTGGATGGCAGTGGACCTCCAACTGATCCAGAAACCAGTCGTAAAGGGGGCGGTGGTCCTCAAATTCCAGGGTGCAGAGTGAATGAGTGATCCCCTCCATGGAATCGGATAGGCAGTGGGCATAGTCATACATTGGGTAGATGCACCACTTATCACCAGTGCGGTGGTGAGATGCCTTCCGGATTCGGTAAATGGTGGGATCTTGCATATTAAAATTGGGTGAAGACATATCGATTTTGGCTCTCAGCACGCATTCACCCTCCTGGAACTTTCCCTCCTTCATCTGTTGAAAAAGGGTTAAATTTTCTTCCGGCGAGCGGTTACGATAGGGGCTCTCTTTTCCCCGTTCCGTAAGGGTTCCACGATAGTCCTTTATCTGCTCGGCGGTCAAATGGCAGACATAGGCTTTGCCAGCCTTGATCAACTCCAGGGCGTACTGATAAAAGCGTTCATAGTAATCTGAAGCAAAATAGAGCCTATCTTCCCAGTCAAAGCCCAGCCAGCGGATATCATCCTTAATGGCTTGCACATATTCGGTATTCTCTTTGGTGGGATTGGTGTCGTCAAAGCGTAGGTTGCATTTTCCGCCGAACTCTCCCGCCACCCCAAAATTGAGACAGATAGATTTGGCATGCCCGATGTGCAAATAACCGTTGGGTTCAGGGGGAAACCGGGTCATCACTTTTCCCTGATTTTTATTGGTCTTTAAATCCTCCGCTATAATTTTTCGGATAAAATCCCGGGGAGCAGTATCCTCTATGTTCTGGTCATCTGGCTTTTTATTGGTTCCGTTTTTTTTGGGGTTCATGATTTGAAAACTCCTTTAGTTGCCGTTAGTCACGATGGCTTTTTAGAAAATCAGCCGCTTCTTTCATCCTCTGCAAACAGGGATAGATTCCTAAAACTTCCATGGATTCGTAAAGAGGAAGCGATTCCTGAGAACCGGTTATGGCCACCCGAACTGACATCAGCACCTCTTTTTGGTTAAAGTCGCCTTTAGCGATAAACTCCTGCAGCACCTCTTCCATCTCCTCTCTATGGTTTATCTGATCTGGCTTTTTCTTTTTGCTGATAAATTTACGCACCTGGCGTAAAACTGCTTCCATCCTTTTTTTGTCCATTTTCTTCGGGAGCATTTGGGGATACTGATAACTCAACCCCGGTTGGAAAATAAAATCGGTCCAATGTTTAAAATCACCGTTGATCCATTTAAACCGTTTTTGCACAAAGGGGATAAGATCCCTTAGATAGTTGCCGGCATAGCGTTGTTTTTCCATCAAGGCGGCGATAAAATCATCATCCTTTAACTCTCGATAGTAATCTTCGTTTTTTCGGTCCAGTTTGACAAAATCGAAAACCGGTTCTGAGGCAGTAAAACGGTCAGGGTTTAATTCTTGGCATAACTGCTGCACTGAAAAAGTTTCTGCCTGGCGGGCTTCCTCTTCACTCATGCCACTGGTATCGCGGGAATAACCCATCAATCCCAGGAAATTTAGCAGGGCGGCTGGTAAATAACCCGCTGCCCTGAACCAACGCAGGGAAACCGGATTCTTTCGTTTGGATATTTTTGAGCGATCTACATTACGGAGCAAAGAAAGATGATAAAATTTGGGCAACGGCCAACTAAAGGCCTGGTATAGTAAAATATGCTTGGGGGTGGAGGCGATCCACTCTTCGCCCCGGATCACATCGGTGATGCCCATCAGATAATCATCCACCACATTGGCCAGATGATAGGTTGGAAAACCGTCAGATTTCATCAGTATCTGGTCATCAATTTCTTTGACCTTTTTTCCGATCTCCTGGCGGCGGATATGGTCGTAGTATTGGATAACCCTTTCCGGTTTTAACCGCGGGACTTTTAGGCGCACTACAAAGGGGTGTCCCTCTTGGATCCGCTTTTGCACCTCCTCTTCCGGCAACTCGCGGCATTCCCGTTCACCAAAGTAGCCTAGATTGGTTTTTTCCTTTTGTTGCTGTTGTCGCATATCGGCTAAATCCTGGGCAGTGCAAAAGCAGCGGTAGGCCCATCCTCGTTCCAACAGGATTTGAACGTGTTTCTGGTAGATATTAAGCCGCTCCGATTGCCGGTATGGCCCTAAAGTGCCTTCTACTTCGGGTCCTTCATCCCATTTAAGGCCCAGCCATTTCAAAGAGTCCAGTATGGCCCCCTCCGCCTCATAACTGGATCTGGCTTGATCTGTGTCTTCGATACGCAAGACGAATTTGCCCCCGAATTTTTTGGCAAAGCAGTAGTTAAAAAGAGCGATGTAGGCGGTGCCTACGTGCGGTTCGCCAGTAGGCGACGGCGCTACTCGGGTTCTTATGGTAGTTCCCATTTTTATCTCCAACTAAAAAGTAAAAATGCAGCATAGTCAACTGTATATTCATAGATACGTATTACATTTGTATTACATATATTTAGAAATTTCCAGCTTCACCTTGACAGGGTTACTTTTTTTCTGCAAAATCGACTTTTTGTTTGACAACACCTGAGAACTTTTTATTAAAGGGTAACATAATGAGCCAAAGAGGACAGTGGAGCACCAAAATGGGATTCGTATTTGCAGCCGCCGGCAGCGCCGTTGGTTTGGGGAATATCTGGAAATTCCCCTATATTACCGGTGAAAACGGAGGTGGAGTCTTTGTGCTGATCTATTTGTTCTGCATTTTGGTTATTGGCATGCCAATAATGATTTCCGAATTTATTATTGGCCGGGGAAGCAGCAAGTCGCCGGTAGGCGCTTTTAAAACTTTGAGTGGCCAGGATACCAAGTGGGCTCTGGTGGGTTGGCTGGGGGTTATCACCGGTTTTATTATTTTATCTTATTACAGTGTGGTGGCTGGCTGGGCCATGCACTATAGTTATCTTTCGATAACGGATCAATTTTTTGGCAAAGAGCCAGCCCAGATAGAAAATATTTTTGATACCCTCTATGCTTCTCCAGGCCCAAATCTCTTTTGGCATATAACTTTTATGCTCCTCACCGTTGGTATCGTAATTGGTGGTATTAAAAGAGGAATAGAAAAATGGTCAAAAGTATTGATGCCGGTTTTATTGGTTATTTTGGGGGTACTATTAATTTATTCGGTATTTAGTGATGGTTTTGGCCGCTGTTTGGATTTTGTCTTTGCACCCCATATAGAAAAAGTTTCCCCATCATCGGTTTTAGAAGCCCTGGGTCATGCATTTTTCACTCTCTCGTTAGGTATGGGGGCAATGATAACCTATGGCAGTTATTTGGATAAAAAGGCTGACCTCCCCAAGTCTGCTTTAATCGTCAGTGGCCTGGATACTCTGATCGCTTTGATGGCCTGCCTGGTTATCTTCTCCATAATATTCAGCCACAACATGGACCCGGCCGGCGGTCCCGGTTTGGTTTTTAAAACCCTGCCGATTGTTTTTTCCAGCATAAAAGGAGGTCAAATCCTGGCCATCCTGTTCTTTGTACTGTTAATCGTAGCAGCCTTGACTTCCGCTATTTCGCTTTTAGAGGTGGTTACCTCTTATTTTATTGATGAGAGGGGTTGGCCGCGGATCAAGGCAACTCTGGTAACTGGCCTGACCATAACCCTGCTGGGTATCCCCTGTGCTATCTCCGGCTGGTGGGGGACATTTTTATTTGAGAAGAATTTTTTTGATCTATTGGATCATGTGGCATCCAACTGGTTTTTACCATTAGGCGGTTTGTTTATCTCCCTTTATGTGGGATGGGTGCTGGACCATAAAGTAAAAAACCAGGAATTTATTGCTAACTCTTGGTTGGCTTTCCTGTTTAAGTGGTGGCTGCAACTCGTGCGCTATTTTTGTCCGGTGGCAGTGTTAATGATTTTTTTATATAAACTGGGAGTATTTTAACTTTAAACTTGACTTTATCAAAGGTATGGAATAAAAAAAAACTAAATTCTTAATTTTTATTAAATTTTGAAAGACCTATTACCTAATTAGTGTAATGTAGAGTATTAGGTTTTACAATTTTTTCGACACAACACAACAAGGAGGAAATTTATGACTCGAGCAATGGTTCTGAAATCAATAGGCAAATATTTTATCTCCCTTTTTCTGATGTTCGCCTGTATGGGACTCTTTTTGACCCCACCGGTCCAGGCCGATGACGCCATGGTTTTGCCCAAAGGCTTTTTTCGACTGTGGGTCAAACCAATTTATACTTCTTTTAATGAACGGGTTGATCCAAACAGCGATATAGAAAACCTGGCCCGTGACTATAACACCGATTTGGATCGCAATATCTTCTCCGACCTGGGAGCCATGGAGGATGGTCTAAAAGATGCTGGATTCCTAAAATCGGGAACCATACTTTCCGCCGGTCGTGTAGACCTCCAGATTAAGGCCAACGTATTTATACTGGGAACTGCGTTGGAATACGGCCTTACTGAAAATCTTACCCTGGGCATAATCGCTCCCTTTATCTGGGGAAAAATGGATGTCGATGCCGATATACGAAAGGGATCCGCCTCAGTGGGACCCAATCCTAACAAAGATGCGATGTTTAACGGTTTTACCGGCGTGCCTATCGTTCCCCTCTCCGACTCTATAAGCGCTCCAGATTTGTTTAAAGGTATACAAAGGGGTATTAAATATAATGATGGCACTGCAGATGTCAAAAATAAGGACTGGGATTATCCCGAAAACGGGATGGTAGCCGATGATGTGCAAAATCTGCTGAATGCACTTTATGGTTATGATCGTTTCGATGATTGGGACGGAGGCATGGGCATAGGCGATATCGAGATTGGTTTTAAATATCAGTATTACAAAACCGATAATTTCCGTTTTGCTCTCCAGACAGGAGTCCGGCTGCCAACTGGTAAAAACGATGACCCCGATAATATGGTGGATATCCCCTATGGCAATGGCCAGACCGATGTGGCCCTCTATCTCATGAACGATTATGTCTCTCCCTGGGAAGAGTTGTGGTTCAACTTTACCCTCCGCTATGTTGTCCAACTGCCCGACAAACAGGAACTGAGGGTTCCCTCTGATGTAAACAAGCCTTTAACTGGTTATAAGGAAGAGGTGGATCGGAAACTGGGCGATTATGCTGAACTAGAGTTTGAGGTTCATTACAACCCCATCGATGTGGTCTCTATTGAATTTATGAACTTTGTTTATATCAAAGCCAGAGATCATATCGATCAAAAAGCCAGGTGGGTTAATTACCAGGGCGTGGACACCTTTGTCAATTACCAGTCTCTTAGAGATGAAACCGACAAGTGGAGCTACGAAGTACAAGGTTCTATCGGCTTTTCGACTCTACCTTGGGTAAAAGCTGAATACAAGAAACCGGAAGGGGAGCGGAAGTTTATCCTGCCCATCGAGGCTGCAGCCAAATACCGCCGGATAATCACTGGTAAAAATGTTGATCTGGCTCACCAATTCATCTTACAGTTTAAGTTGCTCTTTAAGTAAGACTTAATTTTTGTGCTAAATAAGGAATCCCCGGTCCGGACGTAGTTGCCGGTCCGGGGATTCTTTTTTTAACCAGTTTCCTGCTGGCACAACCAGGTCTAGTCCAGGAAGAAAACTTAGAGGGGTGTTGTTATGATTAAATGTAGTTCTTGTGGCCGAGAAAATTCCGATTCTTTCAGTTTTTGTCTGGATTGTGGAAATGAATTGAAAGATAAGTTGAAACCCCTCCCCACCACCCAGTTTGCCACTATCTCGGCAGCCAATGCCGACCAGCAACCGGCAGTGGAACCTATTTTGCTAACCCAGAAAAAGGGGACTCCTCAACCGCCAGTAGAATTACCGCCGCCACCCCCGGTTGCCCCGCCTATCCAGCAGGCCCCACCGCAGCCGCCACCCCCGGTTGCTCCTCCTGTACTCACTGCCAGCCCTGAGACCGGTCCGGTTTTTTCTCCGGAAGACTTTATGAAGCCCAAGGCTTCGCCACCTTCGCCGGTTCACCCAACTTCAGAACAGCAGATATCCTCTACCGAAGCCCCTGGTCAACCCGAGGTTCCTGAAGTCAGGATGTGCCGTAACTGTGGCGGTGAATTGCCCATTGGTTTTCTTTTTTGCGGCAAATGTGGGGCCAAATATTCGGAGGGAGGTGTTCCTACACCAGACGGACCGGCTAGAACTCAGTTTATGCATATTGCCACTGCAGCGGTAACCAAGCGCCCCCGCGGCAGACTGGTTACTATAAACCCCGATGGTTCGGAAGGGTTTATATACAATCTGCAGACCAGTGAAATCTCCTTAGGGCGTCAAAAGGGGGATATAATAATTGAAGAGGATATGTATATCTCTCCCCTTCACGCCACCTTTATTTTTAAAGATGATAAATTGATACTCCGCGATGAAAATAGCACCAATGGAGTTTTTGTCCGTATAAAGGGGCCGGTGGAATTAAAAGATGGCGATCTTTTTCGCCTTGGCCGCCAATTAATTGTTTTTTCTTGCCAACTGGAAACTGTTAAACTTCAGTCTCAGGATGATGATGCGGCTGTTAGTGGTTCTCCCAACCTGGGCTACTGGGGAGTGCTGACCACAATTGTGGAAACTGGAATATTGGGAAGTCGTTATCTGCTAAAAAAGGATGATAACTACCTGGGAAGGGATTTTGGCGATGTGCTTTTCAACGAAGATGGTTTTGTGTCCAGCAAACATGCTCTGCTGAGGAAGAGTGAAGAGATGAGTTTTTTCTTGGAGGATCTGGGCTCATCTAATGGGACATTTATTAAGATCAATAAAGAAGAGGTGATTGGTAATAATGATTTGGTTCTAATTGGCGAGCAATTATTCCGGTTGGAAATTAGATAGAGATAGTTTTTGTTTTAGCGCCAAAATGGTTAGTTAGGCGTAGGACTTTTCGATCCTTTCCTCCTCCTCTTTGCATCGGATACATAAATTAGTGACCGGCCTGGCTTCCAGGCGGCGGTTGGAAATGTCCTCTCCGCACCCTTCGCAAATACCATAGTCTCCATTATCTATTTTTCCAAGCGACTTATCTATTTTTCTAAGCAGTATTTTTTCCCGGTCTCTGAGCCGGAAAACCAGGGATTGGTTATATTCTGAAGATGCCAGATCTATTTCGTCTGGTAAGTCATTAGTATCAAAGGCGGCTTCTTCATAAAGAGTTCTTTTGGCTTTGCGCAGTAATTCCTCTTTGTGAGTAATAAGAACTCTTCTGAAATTATTCAATTGTTTTTCTTCCATCTGAACCTCCTGACTTTTCTACCCAGTTATCTATGCTATTATATTAGTCTTAAACATTTTGTTTTGCAAGTTAAAAATGATTTCTATCCGCTTATGAACAACACGGAACAGTCATCATCGTACCTGGAGTTTCCAGTGATTTCCAAGAAATATTTGGCGTAATCCTCAGCATCGGGCTTTTCGGTTTGTTCTATGTATTGCTTGGTTAGTTGGACAAATTTTTCCGGACCCACTATGGGGGCGAAAAATTTACTGCCTTTAAGTTCATAAACACTGTCTGTGGTAATCAGTAATAGAAATTTTTCCGGAAGTTCCAGATTATGGATTTCTGGTCCGGAAAGATCTTCATCTTCCAAAAGATCATAGAGACCCAGGGGTAGGGAGGACCCCTGGATTATTTGGTATTGTCCTGATGGGTGGCGCAATATACCTGGTGGATGGCCGCCGCTCTGGTAATAGATACGCTTTTTTACTTTGTCCAGAAAGATGAAGAAAAAAGTTGCGAATTTGCTGTCCCCTATCTTTTCCCGCAACTGGTAATCCATTTTTCTGATCACATACTGCAATAGCAACTCCGGCTCCATAATTTGATCGGGCAGGGTATCAAAAATTGAATCCAGCACACCACGTAAATAGAAGGACAGCAGGGAAGCCTGGGGACCATGACCGCATAGATCACACTGGCCGATAAACAGTGATTTATCGTTTACTTCGTTGACCACCATAAAATCTCCACCCACTTCGCTACAAGACTTATAAAAACTGGAGATTTTAATTCCGTGATAATCACCACTCAATTCCAGATGAACTGAATTTTGCAGATTGGCAGCTAGTTGCAGTTCCTGGGAATATACCTGTTCTTTTTGTTTCAAATTCAATAGATTTTGCATCATAGAAACCAGTTCTCTGGCCTCGAAAGGTTTGCCCAGGTAACCATCTGCACCGATCTCTATCCCTTTCATACGGCTTTCTTCATCACTTTTTGCGGTCACCAGGATTATGGGAATGGAACTCAATTCCGGATCAGCCTTAATTTTTATTATCATTTCCGGTCCGGTTACCCTGGGCATCATCCAATCACAGATTATTAGTTTAGGGTTATGTTCCTTAGCTGCTTTTATTCCGTTTGAACCATCGGAAGCGGTCACCACCCGGTAATGTTCTTTGGTCAGAATGTTGCCAATCATTTTGCGCATATCCGGTAAATCATCCACCACCAAGATCAACTCTCGGCTAAAGGATTCGGTTTGCTCCGGCGATTCCGAGTAAATTTCTTGGTTGAGTTCCGTATGCATCACCACAGTTGAGTCGGCAAAATGCCAGTCTCTGAATTGGGTCATTTTTACCCGACGGGTTACTTCATCGCTCAATTCCTCATAGACAGGGAAGATTACCCAAAATTTGCTTCCCTTGTCCACTTCGCTCTCAACCCCTACTCTCCCCTTCATGGCTTCAGCCAATTCTTTGACCAGGGCTAATCCTAATCCAGTGCCATCGTATTGATCAGAGACGGTATTTTCCAATTGAGAAAATATTTTGAACAATTTATTTTGCTCCTCAGGACTGATCCCGTTACCGGTGTCTTCTACAGAGAGCATGACCCATTTACCGCTATGTCCTTTGTCGATTAGATCCAGATTCAGAAATATATTACCCCCTTCGGGGGTGTATTTAAGGGCATTGGATAAAAGATTAAAGATGATTTTTTCCAGGGCGTCTATCTCTGCTTCGATATAGATCTCCTGGTTTTTTTGCTGGTTGGTAATAAAATGTAGCCCTTTTCTTTTGCATAAGGGGGCGAAATACTCCGAGATAGACTCGATAAAAGGAACCAGGTTTACTGGCGTGAGACTCAAATTCATTTTGCCGGCCGATATTTTTTGAAAATCCAGAAATTGATTGACTAAACGTAAAAGGCGGCGTGAATTTTTGGCTGCCATCTGCATCTGATTATCCCGGGGATGTTCCTGACAATATTCGTCCAAAGGGTTTATTATCAAGGTTAACGGGGTTCTTAACTCATGGGAGATATTTTGGAAAAAGGAGGTTTTTTGCCGATCCAATTCGGCAATATCCTGGGCATGTTCTTTTAGTTTTTCCGACTGTTCCATCAGTTTGATGTTGGATAGGGCTAATTCTCTTCTCTGATCTCTCAATTCTTTAGTCTGTTGCTCTACTTCTTTTTTTAAATTTCGGCTTAAAGCCTCTAACTCCCTCTGTCTTAATTTCATCCGCCTGGCTCTGGTGCTGTATATGCTTGCCCCAATGAGCATAAGGCCCACAGCACAAAGTAAATAGAACAGTTTGGTTTGATAAAAGTGGGGGGCTATTTGGAAAGGAAAAGTGTTCCCTTTCCGGTTCCAGATATTGTCGTTGTTGCAGGCTATCACTTTGAACAAGTATTTTCCTGGGGGAATGTTGGTGTAATAGGCTACTCTCCTTCCACCGGCCTCGACCCATTTTTTGTCAAATCCATCTAACTTGTATTTGAAGCGGATTTTGGCGGGATTGATGAAACTGAGGGCAGTATAATGGAATTCGATTTTTTGAGTACCGGCTGACAGGGAGATAGGCGGAGTCAAATCGATGGTCTGGTTGTCAGTCATCACTTTTTCCAACACCACTGGCGGTGGTGTTTTATTGACAGTAACATTTTCGGTGTCGATGCGCACCATTCCTTTTATGGTTGGAAACCAAAGAATATTGTCCCGGCTTTTCCAGCCTGGAGGCTGGGGGCCGCCATTGCACTCACTGCTTTTCATGCCGTCAGATTTACCATAGGACAGATGGGGGATTTTGCTAATTTCCCCTTTGGTAAACCGTTGTAAATCTTTTTTATTGATCCGGAAAATTCCTTTGTTGCAACTCAGCCATAAGTTATTTTGACCATCTTCCAGGATTTGCATGATTCTGTCGTCAAACAGACCATCTTTGGAGGTAAAACCGGTAATTTTTCCGTTTTCTATGCGGTTGAGTCCCTCGGCAGTACCGGCCCATAGTATATTATCTTGGTCCAGGTAAAAGCACTGGACGCGAGGGTGGCTCAATCCTTTGGCAATGCCGAGATTACTGAATTTATTATCCTGATAATCATACCGGCTTAATCCCTGTTGGGTGCCGAACCACATATGCCCATTTTTATCTTCGATTATAGGCCGGATAACCTCATCGGGCAGCCCATCTTTTTTACTAAAAGAAATTATCTTTCCGTTGGGCTTGATAAGGTTTAACCCTTTTCTGGTGCCTACCCAAACATTATTTCGGCTGTCTTGATAGATAGAGTAGATCAGATTGCTGCTCAACCCCTGTTTTGTAGAGATCACCTGTATTTGGTCTCCCCGGATAATATTGATGCCACTGTCGTAAGTGCCCACCCACAGGGCCCTGTCTTTAGTCTGGTGAATGGCAGTAATAAAGTTGTCGGTCAGTCCGTCCTCAGTGGTTAGAGAGGTAAATTTACCCTGGCTGTATTTGTTTAGCCCACCGCCATAAGTGCCCACCCACAGATCTCCTTCCCGGTCTTCATAGATAGGAAACACCAGATTATGGGACAACCCGTCTTTTTTGGTAAAGGCAGTGATTTTTTCATCTTTGAATCTATTTAGCCCGCCACTGGTAGTTCCAACCCAGAGGCTGCCTTCCCGGTCTTCATACAGGGCGGTAATCATATCATCGGACAGACCTGAATGGCTGGTAAATGATTCGAACCCGCCATCCTTTTTTAAGCGGTTTATTCCCCCGCCGTAAGTGCCGATCCACAGATTTTTTTCCCGGTCTTGCCAAAGTGCTGTAATCTTGTCGTCACCCAATCCCTGGGCGGTGGTAAATATCTTTTCCTGATTATTGCCAATTTTACCTAAACCATGACCAAAGGTCCCTACCCAGATATTTTGTAGGCTGTCTATCAGTAGGGAGTGCACCGGTCCCTTAAAAAGTGGATTATCGTTTTTACTCTTATAGTCCTGTATTTGATTGCCATTATAAAATTTTAAGCCTTTACTGGAGCCAATCCACATCTGATTGCGGCCGGTGGGCAATAAGGCGGTAACTTCACTTATTTGGTCGGAAGATGTTAAATTGATCGATTCAAAAATATCCAATAAACGGCAGTATAGTCCCAAATCGGTTCCTACCCAGATATGTCCTTCGCCATCTTCGGCCAGAGCGTGCACCTGGCTGCCGTTCAAGCCGCTCTTTTTGCCGTGATGGATAAAATTTTTACCATCATATTGTAATAATCCTCCGCCAAAAGTGCCGATCCATAAATTGCCCCGGCTATCTTCCAGCAGCGCTCTGATCTCATTACTTTTTATTGTTTTGATGAGGGCTTTATCAAAAATTGTGAATTTTACCCCATCAAATCTGACCACACCCTCTTGAGTGCCGAGCCAGATATATCCATCTTTGGTTTGGGTGATAGCCCGGACAGAATTTTGTGGAAGTCCGTCTTCTATTTGCCAGGAATCGAGAACATACTGATTGATCGATTTGTTAGGATTCAAGGCAAAAACATTTTGATTTATAACCAGGAGAAAAAGTAGGGAAAATACCAGGATAAAGAGTCTATTTTTACCAGTGTTCATGGGGAAATTCATTTTGGTCTAAGAGGTTGCAAAACATGAAAATACATGGGATAAATATAGCATGAGAGGCAAAATTATCAATTTAAATATCCTATTTATACTCTTTTTGTCCCCAGTTTTTGCCCATGGCGGCCCGGAAAGCGAAGATAATTACCAGAAGAGCACCCTGTCTTTTTTGTTTTCGCCTATGATGCTATTTAAAAATCGGGAACCTTTAGTCACCGTAATGATAGCCCGGGAGCAGAAGGAGTTGCTCTTTTCTAACGGTTGCCGTTTGGAATACCCGGCTGCCAACGGGAAAAAGTTGGTCAGAATTATCAGTCCCAAGGATAAATTCAGAGTAAAAATCGCCCGGAGAGTGAAGGGAAGAGTAAAGTTTCATCTGGTGGTTGGTAGTGTAAATTATCCTTTGGATGAAGATGGAAAAAATTTTATTAAACAATGGCGCCAGCGAGGATTTTCAGTCAAACTAATTGAGGTGGGTTCACTCTTTGCTTTAGGGGGCAAAGTGTTAGATAACCGGCGGTACTATGTTTCTATAAAGGAATCCCCCAGGGCTAAAAGTGTAGCGTCAGCCATGCAAAAGATTTTTATCGATTTTGGCCATTCACCTTTTATCTATAAGGCTCTTATCAAACCCCCTAACTCTAGTTTTGAGGTTCAGTCCTTAAACAGGGATTTGAGGTTATCTGCATCATTTTTTAAAGTAGTTTCCTGTCAGACTCATTTGGCAATTACCCAACCTAAAGATTTGGCTTCTGGAGATAAAAAGAAAAATGGAAAATACCGGGGTCAAATAATATTGACTTCTGGCTCATCCGGACTTTTAACTGCAGTAAATTTGGTAAAAGTGGAAGATTTGCTGAAAGGGGTAGTGGCTGCGGAGATTTTTGCGTCAGCATCGGAGAACGCCTTAAAAGCACAGGCTATCGCGGCTAGGGGGATGATATTTTCAAAATTGGGACGTGAACATGCCACGGAACCCTATCATTTTTGTAATTTGCAGCATTGCCAGGTCTACGGCGGGTTGCCCAGGGAAACTCCTGCCACTAGTGCGGCAGTGGAAGCCACCAGGGGTGAATTGGTGGTTCAGAATAATCGAGTGGTGCAAACTGTATATTCCTCCTGTTGTGGCGGTCATACTGAAGATAATCACCAGGTGTGGCCGGAACCGCCGTCAAAAGCGTTACAGGGCAAAATTGATATTATTACTAACCCGGAAGATTATCCCGGCCCACTTCCTTTTGCGCCCACTCTACTTCCGGTAATCCGCCACTATAACAGGCAACTTCACTCAACCGATCTAATCGAACAGTGGCTTGATATTTCGCCACCCTCTTTTTGCCGCTATTCAAAATATTTCCAGGAGAGTAAATTTCGTTGGCAAAACTATTTTTCCCAGCAGGAGATGGAAAGAGCGCTAAAAAGTAAATTTAAATTTGACCGGCTGCAAAATATCCAGATAGTTGATCGGGCTGACGGTGGGCGCATTACTGGACTAAATTTTTTGGGACAGAGCAAGCGGGTCAGTATCTTACGAGAATTGCCGGTGCGAAAATTTTTAAACAATCTGAATAGCGGTATGTTTACTATCCAGCCGGTGAAAGAAAAAAATAGCCCGGTAAAGTACCTGGTTAAAGGCGGCGGATGGGGGCATGGAGTGGGAATGTGTCAACAGGGAGCCATGGGTATGGCAGAATTGGGATTTAATTACAAGCAGATACTACATCACTATTTTTCAGAAACACTTATTCAGAAGTATTATTGAGTCCCATAAGCCCTCAAACAGGTTTGAAATTCTTAACGTTTTTAATGGTAAATGCTTGGATCCCAAAATGACAAACCTGCCTTCGCGGCATGAACCTGGTTAATTCGTCAATCTGTTACACTTTTTACTGACATCGATAAAATCTATTAAGAATTGCTATAGTCAAATAGAGGTTGTTGAGTGTAGTGCAGATGCAAGGCGCCGATATAAATTTAACCGCAGTCGTATAATTATACGTCGAGGATTAAATTTATATCGGCAACGCCGCAGATGCGCTGCAATCAACAACCGACGCTTATTATAGTTTGTTTTTAAACGTGGGTGCCGGCTTAAAAGTAACAGTCTTGGAAGCTTTGATGGTAATCTCTTCACCAGTCTGAGGATTGCGGCCTTTTCTGGATTTCCTTTTAGCTACTTTGAAGGTACCAAAAGAAGGGAACTGAAATCTTTTGTCTTTTTTAATGGCATCGGAAAGAGTGCCGAAGACTACATCGACTATTTCGCCCAATGCTTTTTTTGAAAGTCCGTCGGGTGTACGTTTGTCTGTTTTGATTTTGTCGATAAATTCTTGTTTGGTCATGGATGTTCTCTCCTTTAATTAATGTGAATAAGCAAATAGATAAAAAAGTGTGCGTTAAACTAAAGACTTGATAGCATGTTGAAACAGGGCTGTAAAGGTTTTTTTTTGTGAATTTAAATTGTTCGCAATATCAATGTGTTATGGGGTTGCGAGGTGCCGTTGCCGTCAACCCCTTGAAGCACAAGGAATTCCGGTTGCCGACGCTTATTAGAACCGCACGGGGCGTATTTTTCCTTCATTCGTATTTTTCATTTTCGGAAATAATTCGATTAATATTTTCTGGATTTAAACCGATTTCATCATCGGTTAGATAACAGGCCGGATCTGGTGCCCAGGGGTCGTGATAAACCAAATCAGCTCTGACTCTCAATGCGCCTCCACATAGATCCAACCATTTGCAGTATTTGCATCTCCCCTTTAGTTTGGTTTTTCTGTTTCTCAATCCGGCCAGAAGGGGATCGCTTAAGTCTTGCCAGATTTCGGAAAATGGCCGGTTTTTTATATTTCCCAACCGGTAGTGCATCCAAAACTGGTCGGGATGGACATCACCGAAAAAGTCGATGTCACCTATCCCTACTCCAGAAGAATGGTTTCCTCCTCCATTCCATTCCAGGTGCTTAAAGACTTCCTCTGCCCTGGACGAGCCTTCCTGCTGCAGTTTCAGCAAGGTATAAACCCCATCCACATGGTTGTCAACCGTGAGAATCTCTTTGTTTAATCCACGGTTGGCAAAATCCCGGGTCCGGCGACAGATTATATCCAGGGCTTCTCTGCTCTCGTGATGTTGCAAGGCTTGTTCACTGATATCGCTACCCCGGCCAGAATAAACCAGATGATAGAAGCAGGCTCGATCAATACCTTCCTGCTCGATAAAGTCGAATATTTTATCCAATTCCTGGAAATTTTGCCTGGTTAGGGTCAAGCGTAATCCCACCCGCTGTTCTATTTCTCTACAGTTTCTAAAACCCTTAATGGCCCGGTCAAAAGCGCCTTTTTTTCCTCGAAAACGATCATTGACTTCGCCGATGCCATCTAAACTGATTCCCACATAAGTAAAGCCGGCGTGCTTGATTTTTTGAGCCATCTTCTGGTCAATCAAAACTCCGTTGGTAGAAAGAGTGGGCCGGATCCCCAGTTGCACTGCTTGTTGTACCAGATGGAAGAGATCTTTTCTCATCAAGGGCTCTCCGCCGGAAAAAAGCAGCGCCGGTATTTTGAATCGGGCCAGGTCCTGTATTAGCATTTCCCCTTCTTGAGTAGTCAATTCGTGGTCATAGGATCTATTTTTTGAATCTGTATAGCAATGGACGCAGTGCAGATTGCATCTTTTGGTTACATTCCAGACTACCACCGGGTGCCTTTGGGCGGCGCTTTTAATTTTTATTGGGGCTCCAGAAAGGTTTTTTTGTTTTTTGTTTTGGTGTCCATAGCGAAGTGTATCTGATTGGGATTCACCTCCGCAGTATAACTTGGAAATATTTATCATTTATCACTCCAGCTTGAAGTCTAGGGATTTTTAGAGTATTAAGGTAATTGTTATCTGTATATTATGCCAAAAATAGATTTCTGCCAAGAAACGAATTACGGAGAAAAATTGATGCTAGTTATTAAAAATGGCCGTCTGATAGATCCAGCCTCAAAAACTGATAAAATAACCGATTTGAAAATAGAAGGGGGAAAAATAACCTCTATCGGCAATTTGGCCAGGGAGGAAGGGGCGGAAAAAAATCAGCCGCCAGTTATTGAGATAGATGCTTGCGGCAAATGGATGGTGCCCGGTTTTATTGATATGCATACTCATTTGAGAGAACCGGGTGAGGAGTACAAAGAAACTATTCAAACCGGCACCAGGGCAGCAGCCGCAGGTGGCTTTACTACTGTCTGTTGTATGCCCAATACCAAGCCGGTGAATGACAACAGTTCAATAACCGGCTTTATTATAGAGAAAGCCCAGTCAGAGGGAGTGGTTGAAGTATTACCCGTGGCTGCCATTACCAGTGGTCAGCAAGGAGAGCACCTCTGTGAATTTGGTGACCTTTTCCAGGCCGGAGCCATCGCTTTTTCTGACGATGGTCATCCGGTAATGAATTCGGAAGTTATGCGCCGAGCCTTGGAATATGCTGGCCAGTTTAACCGGATAATTATTTCCCACAGTGAGGATTTGAATTTACGGGGTAAGGGGGTGATGCACGAGGGGGAGATATCTACCCGGTTGGGTTTAACTGGAATATGCTCTCAGGTGGAAGAAGTGATGGTGGCCAGAGATATCGCCCTGGCGGAATTGACAGGGACTCATTTGCATTTAGCCCACCTCAGCACCATGGAAGCGGTAAGAGTTCTTCGTCAGGCCAAAAAGAGAGGAGTTCCGGTAACCGCGGAAGTAACACCACACCATCTGTTTTTAACCCATACGGCAGTGAATAATTACAATACCTATAGCAAGGTGAATCCTCCCCTGCGGACTGAAGAGGATAGGCTTGCTCTGATAGAAGCGCTGGCTGACGGAACTATCGATGTTATTGCCACTGACCATGCCCCCCATAGTTCAGTGGAAAAATTGGTGGAATACGATCTGGCTGCTTTTGGCATCTCTGGTTTGGAAACTGCTGCCAATGTTGTGTCTCAACTGGTGAAAGATGGATTTTTAACCCCTTTTAGAGCGGTGGAGGCTTTGACTACCGCTCCGGCAAAGATTCTCGGCCTAGAGCGAGGTGAGATTAAAATTGGTGCCAGGGCGGATATAACTATTTTTGACCCGGATGCTTTACAGATCATTGAGCCGATCCGTTTTTTGTCGCGGGGTAAAAATACTCCTCTGGCGGGTAAAAAATTACCCGGTCAGATACTCTATACTATACATAAAGGCAAAGTGGTCTATCAGGCTGCTTGAGAATAAAGATGGAAACGCCCACCAACAAGTTAATTCCAAGAATTTATAAGAATTTTTTCTATACTATATTGATATTTCTGTGGTTATTTGCCGCTTGCCTGCAACCATATAAAAATAAAGAAATTGAGAAAATAGCGGCTATGGTAAATGGCGAAGTCATTACTCAGGAAGAGTTTAACCTCTTGTTTCAGAGATTTTCTCAGCGAGCCAGCCTGGCACGCCAGGCTCTGGATTCAGAGAAGATTAAAAAGTTGAAAATTCATCTGATAAATTCTTTGGTAGAGGAGCGGTTGATTTTGGGGGCGAGCAAGAAAGCAAAACTATATGTTAGCGAAGATGAAATCCATGAATACCAGGAGCAAACCAAAAAAGAGTATGGCTCAGAAAACTTTGTCCGGCAACTTATCGATCAGTCAATTACCAATGCTGAATACCGGCAGATTGTCCACAAGCAGTTGTTGATGCAAAAATTGGTTAATAAGTTATTTGTCCAACAATTGGTGTTTAGCGATGAAGAGGTGCGGCACTATTATCTTTTAAGTTATCACGATTTCTATCAACCGGAGCAGGTACATCCTCTACATATAATTGTGAGGACAGAGGAAGAGGCCAAAAGGATAAAGAAACAATTGGAATTTGGTGAAGAGTTCGGCATTTTGGCTAAAAGGTACTCGGTGGCGCCAGAGGCAAAACAAGGTGGGGATTTAGGCTTTTTTAAACGCAAGGTGATGCCGGAGATATTTGACAGGGTTTGTTTTAATTTAATAAAAGGTAAAATCAGTGATGTTATTCAGAGTTCCTATGGTTTTCATATATTTAAGTTGCTGGATAGGAAAAAGGCGGGGTATTTAACTTTCCAAGAGGCAAAACCTGTGATCATCAAGAAATTAAAGATGGAACGGCGATTAGTTTTGGAAGAGTTTTGGCTGGATGATCTTAAGCGAAGGGCCGAGATAGAAATTTTTTATGGGGATTTATAAAAGGAGAGAAGGGTGAAAAAATTAGCATATTTAGGGTTTTTTATTGGGTTGATATTATGGGGAAATTTATCCCGGGCCGAGTTGATTGACCGGATTATGGCCAGGGTTAACGACCAGATTATCACCCGCTATGATTTGCATAAATTGGCCCGGCCTTACCTGAAACCTTACCAATCCATGGGTTCTACACCTGAATACCGGGAAAAGGAGGAGGCTGTATTAAAAAAAGTGTTGGATGAACTAATCGAACAAAGGTTACTGGAGGGAGCGGCAGCCAAAGTAGGGATAAGTGTCAGTAAGAAGGATATAGAGAGTTATCTCAAGGGAGTTATGGCTCAAAACAATATGGATCAGGGGCAGTTTACCCAGGCGTTGAAGATGCAGGGCATGTCTTTGGAACAATATGGGCGGGTGATCGCTGGGCAGATATTAAAAATAAAGGTGGTAAACCGTATGTTCAGGCGGCAAGTCAAGGTTAGTGATGAGGATATTAAAAATTATTACAGCCAGACGGCAAATGTAATCAATAAGGATCGACAAATCCGAGTGAGGCATATATTACTAAAATTAGAGGGTGATTACCCTCCTGAACAGGAAAAGAGTGTTTTGCAAAAGCTGAAGATGATAAAGGAAAAAATTTCCCAGGGAGCCGACTTTAGCGAGATGGCCCGGCAATATTCCCAGTGTCCCAGTGCCAAGAATGGCGGAGATTTGGGTTTTTTTGGCCGAGGCGAGATGGTGGAACCATTTGAAAAAAAGGCTTTTTCTATGAAACAAGGGGATATAAGCGAACCGGTAAAGACGGCTTTTGGCTTTCACCTGATCCAATTAGTGGAGTTTAAAAATGTTGGGACCAAATCTCTGCAGGAGGTTAAAGAGAAAATTCGTGGCCGCCTGTTGCAGGAAAAACTGGAGGAGAAGTATTCTCAATGGATTTTAGATGTGAAAAAAAAGAGTCATGTGGAGATTTTCCCATAATTGGTATAACCATGGGAGATCCGGCGGGAATCGGGCCGGAGATTATAATAAAGGCCCTTAAACGCTTCCAGGGGAAGGCCTCTTTGGTGGTGCTAGGAGATTTAGGCCTTTTATCCAGAACCGCCCAGAGGCTGGGTATAGAGATGAAGATGGCTAAATGGCATCCCCAGGGCAACAGCGGTTGGGAGGAGCGGATAGGGGTTTACAATCTAAGCAGGTTAAAGGATTTTAAGCGAGCGGCCACGGATATTGAGGCTGCCAGGGCACAATTCGCCTATATTAAGGAGGGGGTAAAACTAGCCATTGATGGGGAAATCGAGGCTATGGTTACCGGTCCCATACATAAACAGGGCTTGGCCAGCATGGGTCTACCCTATCCGGGTCACACCGAGTATTTAGCTTCATATTGTCTGGGTAAAGGGGAGATGGATAGGATATCTGGTCAGGCAGATAAAGTTGGCCCTTACGCTATGATGCTGGGAGGAGATCGACTGAAAGTGGTGCTGGCCACCACCCATTTGGCCATCCACGATGTGCCCGTTGCTTTGAATCAAACTCTGATTTATCAGAAAATTGCCCTGATCCATAGAGCCTTTGGACGTGACTTTAATATTCCCAGGCCTAAAATAGCGGTTTGCGGTCTGAATCCCCATTGCTCTGACGGGGGAATGTTTGGCCGGGAGGAGGAGGAGATAATTGCTCCCGCTATTGTTATGGCTAGAGATGAGGATATTGACGTTCATGGGCCTTTGCCGGGAGATACTGTTTTTTATCAGACCTATCAAGGTGATTTTGACGTGGTGCTGGCCATGTACCATGACCAGGGCCTGGCTCCTTTGAAACTGGTTCACTTTGATGATGGCGTCAATGTCACTTTGGGATTGCCCATTATTCGCACTTCTGTCGATCATGGAGTAGCCTACGATATCTCCGGACAGGGGATAGCTTCGCCTTTTAGTATGATCCGGGCTATTGAAATCGCGATTCAGATGGCTGGAAACCGAAATAGATGAAAACATTAACTGTCAGTGGCGCCAGAGAGCACAATTTAAACAATATAGATGTGCAAATTCCCCGGGATAAATTGGTGGTGATCACTGGTCTCTCCGGTTCGGGTAAATCATCATTGGCTTTTGATACTATCTACGCTGAAGGTCAACGCCGTTATGTGGAATCTTTGTCTGCTTATGCCCGCCAGTTTTTAGAACAGATGTCCAAGCCCGATGTGGATTCCATCGAAGGCCTCAGTCCAGCCATTGCTATCGAACAAAAAAATGCCAGCCGTAATCCCCGCTCCACTGTAGGCACGGTTACAGAAATTTACGACTATTTGCGTCTCCTTTTTGCCCGTATTGGCCATCCTTACTGTTACCAGTGCGGCCAACCCATCGAATCACAGACAGTAGAACAGATGACCAACCTGGTTTTGAGCCACCAACCAGGTACCAGGCTTTCGATTTTAGCGCCCATGGTACAGGGCCGCAAGGGGGAGTTTCGGCGGGAATTTTTGGCCTGGAGAAAAGAGGGATTTGTCAGAGCCAGAGTTGATGGCCAAGTTCACGATTTGGGAGAAGATATTCAACTCAATAAAAATACTACGCACAATATCGATCTCTATATTGACCGGCTAGTAGTAAAAGATAGCAACCGCAGCCGAATCTACGAATCGATAGAGATGGCTTTGCAAATAGCGGGAAGTCTTTGTATCATCGATTTTAAGGGAGAAAAAGAGCAACTGTTGAGTGAACGGTTGGCCTGTATCCAGTGCGGTATCTCCTATCCGGAGATGGCGCCGCGGATGTTTTCCTTTAATAGCCCCTATGGTGCCTGCCCCGAATGTACCGGCCTGGGAAAAAACTTCTATTTTGATCCCCACCTGGTGGTGCGAGATACCAGCATGTCTCTGCGGGATGGAGCTGTTGCTGCCTGGGGATCCAATGGACTGGCACCGATTTTTACTTCTATGCTAAAGTCGGTAGGCCGCCACTATGGTTTTAGCCTGGATACTCCTTACAACCAGTTGAGCCAGGAAGCCAAAGAGGTGATCCTGCACGGCTCGGGAGACCAGAAGTTTGACTTCTTTTTTGAGGGCAACTCTATGTCGCACCAGACCAGGCGGCCTTTTGAAGGAGTGCTGACCAACTTGAAGAGACGTTACCGGGAAACCAAGTCGGAGGGGATGCGGGAATGGATGGAGTCCTTTATGAATACCCGGGAATGCCCGGAGTGCCAAGGGGCCAGACTGCGGAAAGAAAGCCTCCATTTTAAAGTGGGCGGTCTGAATATTCAACAGATTACCCAGAAACCTATCAGCCAGGCGTACCAGTTTTTTAACCAACTGATGTTGAGCAAACGGGAGCAAGATATCTCGGCCCGGATAATCCGGGAGATAAAAGAGCGTCTCTCTTTTCTTGAAAACGTGGGGTTAAATTATCTTTCTCTGAGCCGCAGCGCCTCTACTCTGTCTGGAGGCGAATCACAGCGTATCCACCTGGCCACCCAAATTGGCTCTTCCCTTACCGGGGTGCTTTATATACTTGATGAACCTAGTATAGGATTGCATCAAAAGGATAATATTAAATTAATAAATTCATTAAAAACTTTAAGAGATTCTGGTAACTCAATAATTGTTGTTGAACATGATAAGGAAATGATTTTAAATGCTGATCATATAATAGATCTTGGTCCAAATGCTGGATTAAGAGGTGGTGAGATTATATATGAGGGTTCCCCAGATAAAATAATCAAAACTAAAACATTAACATCTGATTATTTAACTGATAGAAAAAAAATAAAAATTCCATCTAAAATAAGATCAGGTAATGGTAATGAAATTAATCTATCTGGATGTAATGGAAATAATTTAAAGAATATAGATGTTTCTTTTCCATTAGGAAAGATGATTGCAGTTACAGGGGTTTCTGGCAATGGGAAGTCATCACTTATAAATGAAACATTATATCCTATTTTAAA
>CAZTWC010000016.1:0-26655 GCA_964617105.1 uncultured Myxococcia bacterium | reverse complement strand
TAACAATGCCTATTTGACCAAAATGCTCAAGCAATTAAAGGGCAAAGATGATCCCCGGTCTATTGGTCGACAGTGCCAACTCTTAGCTAAAACCGGCCGGCTTAAGGATGCGAAAAAAAATATCCAAAAGGGATTGCAAAAGCATAACCACAACCCCGGCCTGCTCAATAACCTGGCCAATGTGTCTTTCTTAGCCGGCAACATGAACAAGGCCATTGGGGAATTTAACCAAGCCTTTAAAATCAGTGGCAGCGGTAGTGACAACAAAGGCGGTAATGACAGCGCGAGTAAAGATTCCAGCAGTTCTGGAAATAATGTTTCAAGTGGTAACAGTATCCAGGCGGTTATCACCTCCAACCTGGCTATTGCCAATTTTGTCAAAGGTGCTGAGAAGCAAGCCCTCAAGTGGATGAAAAAGTCGGTTGAATATGGAGCCGAGCCATTTTTGGTGCAGATGGGGCTGAGTTTGACCGATAACGGGATGCGGGGAACCGAAAAAAATGGCCGGGCCCAATTAAAATTCGATCTGGCCATGCTGATGAATAGGTCGCGGCAGGCACTATCACAAGCGGGCCAGGTCAAGAGTGCCGCCGCCAACAAGCCACGCTCCTTGGGCGGCCGCCGGGGTACTGATGCCAGCGACCAGGAGTTGCGCAACAACCAGGAGATAATGGCCCTGTTGGTTCAAGTCAAAGGCGACTTGGCTGGCAAAACGGGCGGCGATGATTTGAAAGATGCCCAGGCTCGACGCCCGACCTCCAGTTTGGGTGGCCGCCGCGGCGCTGATACCGGCACATCCACTAAAACATTGCTGAAACAGGACCTGATGATTTTAATGCTCAAAGCCCAAAAGCAGTTGCCCGAAGATCTCACTAAGTATGGCATAAAGCGAAAATCCAACATCGCCGGCCGGCGTGGTGCCGACCCGAGTGAGATGAAGGATGTGAGCGGTTTTTTGGGATGGTGGTGAGTGGACTACAATCGATGATTCATCTTTGCCGGTAGTAGTTATTCAGAGATTTATATAACTTTGATGGAGTAAAAACAAATAAGATGTGGACTAAAATGAGATTTGGCCGAACAAGTATTACTGATGCTATCTCACATTGCAATAATCTCCAACTTGGCGGATATAATGATTGGGCCTTGTCGTCAAAGGATGATATTATTAGTTTAATTAATGATAAATGTAGTGCACCAGATAAATATCTAACTATTAATTGTTCAAGTTGTATGGGAGCTTGTAGAACCATACTATTTCTTAAATCAGACTACCATCTTTACTGGACATCAGATAGAGTTATTTTTAAATCATGGGCACATCAGTATTATTATAATGCTGAAGTTAGTAGATTTAATTTGGGGTCAATTCCCCATGATAATTTTTATGCAAAATGTGTAAGGTAACCTATTTATCACAAAACAGAAACTCCACCATAATTACATTGTACCTTCCAAAAACCCATCCAGCCCCCAAATGTAGGAGATATCCATACATTGTTTTGCAATTTTTCCTTCCAGATTGAGAGGATATATTGTAGAATGTAAAGAGATGGAGGGGCTTACCGGCTATTTAGGCAGCAATGAGATTGTAACTTGCTATTTTTGACGTCGGGGGACGGATCAATCCACTCACGACAAAGTCGTGTTTAACAACCATTAACCCAGTTCTTTGACAACCGAATATCAGGCAGCCTGTTTTTGATCTTTTTTCTTTTTCTCTTGCCAAGTATAACGATGGTGGAGACCGCCGAGTCTCGGTAGGGAAACAATTTTGGCATTGGTATTTATATCAGCATCATCAGATGGCTTCTGTTCAACAGACCTTCCGGCTGGAGTATCCTTGTTCAGAGCCAAGTGAGTCCGATCATTGTGATAATAGTCAACATATTCAGCCATCAATCTACGCAGATGGCGCTCATTGAATATTATCACATGATGCAGAATTCCCTGTTTTACTGATCTAACCTAGCGCTCCGCAGTTCCGTTTTGCCATAATTTTACCATAACAATGTTAAAAGGATTAAGGTTTATTGATGAGCCCCAACAGGATATCAAATCCCCATGACAGTTTGAGATTGAAAGATGGCTCCAAAGCATCTATCTACCTGTTGTTTGAGCATAAGAGTTATCCTGAGCCATTGATATCTCTGGATATTTTGCGATATATGGTGAGAATTTGGGATCAGTGGTTAAAGCAAGATAAATCCCTAAAGCACTTACCATCGATAATTCCTTTGGTCCTCTATCATGGAGTGCGAGAATGGAGTATATCCAGAGATCTTTCTGGTTTGATAACCGATAGTGAAAAGTTTGAAGAGTTTATTCCCAATTTTAGATATTCCCTGTGTGATCTATCAAATTACTCGGATGAGGAACTCAAGAGAGGTGGTGCGGCAATGCTGCAGGGAGCGTTTATGACGCTGAAATATTCCCGCAGTGATAGATTATTGGAGAAGTTGCCTGATATTTTTGATGTATTTGTAGAAATAATCGAGACACCAAGTGGTCTTGAAGCAATAAAAACTGTATTACATTATCTGTCTAAAGGTACAGATAAAATCAAGGAAGAAGACCTTAAACATGCTCTCAAAGAGGTATTTAAGGATAAGGGAGATGATATCATGCCGACATTAGCCGAGAAGTGGATGCAGCAGGGTGTGGAACAGGGAATTGTTCAAGGGATGATTAAAAAATCCCAGGACGCTGTAATTGATGTTTTAGCGACACGATTTGATTCAGTTCCCGAACCCATTTCAACTGCCGTTAAGTGTATAGTTGAGTTGAAAAAGTTGGATGACTTGCATAAAAGAGCCATTACAGTTGAATCTCTAAGTGAATTTAAGCAGATGTTGAAGTGAATGTGGCTTTCAAATAGTCAGTGAAGTCAGTGATATTCACAAAACAGTAAATTGTCGGTTGCTTTACAAGCAGCCAAAAGTTCTCAGTTCTTTGAAAATTAAATGGAAAGGGGATAAACCTTGGGGATATCTGTTTTGGATGAAAATGTTGGTGAGAGATTCAAAGTGGAAATCAGCCTGTCAGGTTGGATTGGAGGCCATTGGAAATTTGAGTTTTGATAAGGTTTGTTCAACATTGGCCACGCTATTGATAGAAACTGCAATGAAATGCGGCAATAATTCAGCGATGATCCTGGGGAGAAAGGCCCTTTTTTATTCAGAACCAGGAGAATATCATCTCCGGATTTGGATTTGTGATTTGGAGGAAGCAGAACGCCAGGAGCAAATTCAAGCAGCCATTGACTGGCTGGAAAAAGAAAAGCAACCCCTTAAAAAATGTCTCCAGGTAAAGATGATGATGATGCTTGGCCAGATTTCCCTGGTTATGGGAAAGGTCAAAAACGAAAAAACAATAATTGGCTGGTCCTGTGTCGATGAACCGGTGGGAATTGTTTTTTCTTCTATTTTATTTGCCCTTGTTGACGGAAACCAAAAAGCAAAAATTATCCAGCAGAATATGTCCAGATATATCGATGAAAACGATTCATTCTCTTTGGCGCTGGATAGTGATGACCGGGATGAAACAATACCTAAGATTTCAAAATATATTGTTGAGGCACTAAAAAAATTCGATTTAAAAGAAAAAGAGAGAGAAATCTACTGGTCATGGGCAAAGGATATTGGCTGGAAACGGGTTGAGGATATTGTCAGCAACAAACATCGCAGGGCATATAAACGTGCTTCAGAAGTGTTAGGCGCACTGGCGGAAACCTTTGTGTTAATGGGGATGTCAGAAAAGGCCACGGCAATGATAGATGAATTCCGTAATGTGAAATTTAACCGGCATGTAGCGTTTAAACGAGAGTTGGATGATGTGATAAAAGTTACTGACCTTTTTTAATCAAAGAGAGAGAAGGAGAACAATGGGCCATACAGTTTTTGCCAGGTGCCTTGATTGTGGAAGCAATTTCGATGTTCACCACCTGCGCCGCCATTTGTCACGGTAACTTGGTGGATCAGGAATGGGCTCGTCCGGTTCATCCGCCCTTTCAGCGATAAATGTGCTTTCATCGCCATTTTTTATCTTGAGCCTGCCCGTGAGGCGACCATCCTTCCGGAGTTTCACACTTCCGGTTCCAGAGACAGGGTCATATTCCCAGGCTCCCTGCCAGGTAAATGAGACGCCCGTTTTGGTTGGTCTGCAGTTTACATTGGCAAGCAAAACGAACATCCTCAGTTGGTCGTCATATCCTGTAAGTGAAATCAGGGCTGTGCCGATGATGTCAATATCATCGTTCACCCACTGTGACGTCTCAATAATCCGCCACCAACCATAATATTCTGGAGGAATTTCTGTGTCTATCATTGATAAAATCCAAATTAGCAGAGTTTTAAGCAACCAAGACTGCTTATTTTGTCAGGTGCCTCTGATGTCATTTTTATATTCACTGAACAAATCACTAATAGAATCATAATAACCCCAGCCAATATTCCTGGCAGAGGAAACAACTTTTTCTAACCGTGAGAAATTTTTTTCTTGAACATCTGCAGGTTGTTTTTTTAAGGTGGCAAGTATTCTTTCAAGCATTGACTCGAGACTGTAATAAAACTGTTCGTCTATATCGCCATAATCAACCGTGCACTGGGTTCCTGTTTCGAGGTAGTGAACCATTAACTCAAGTTGGCCTGCCTTGTCCTTTGTGGCCTTGAAATAATCTGATATTGCTTTTTTTCCTACAGAGAGTTTTATTGGTTTATAACCATCTGGATAGAGTGATTCAGATATTATGGTTCTATATGGTTCCAGTGTTTTTCCGCCAACAGAGTATCTTGTGTGAATAAACAATTTGTTTTTAGTATTGAAGGAATATAGATCTGCGATCAATTTCAATAATTCTGATTTTTCTTTTTCAACCAGGATGGATTTTACATCTTTCCAGGTTTGCTTTTTGTTGGCTGCCATTTAGATTTACCTTTATTTTCAAAGCCTAAACCATTAATGTTACCAGTTTAATCTAGCAAAGATATCTTAAAAATGAAAGCGATTTCTATTGGCAGCACTTCGGCAAGAATGGAAAAGATAAAATCAGGAGTATTGTTATTGAAAAAAAAATAGAGCAGAAAAATGATGTCAATAGGGACAAGCGACTTCCTGCAGTTGGCGAAACCATCAGAAAAATCTACAAAGGCAAGGAATACCAAGTCAAAATGCTTGAAAGGGGATTTGAATATAACGGCCAGGCCTACCGCAGTCTTTCAAAAATTGCCAAAGAAATCACCAGCACTACTTGGAATGGTTTTTTGTTTTTCGGTCTGACCAAGACCAAAAAGGCAAAAGAAAAGGCAGGTGCGTAAATGGGTTCGATGGTGGAATTAAAACAGCCAGTAAAAAAACGGGCGGTTATCTACACCAGAAAATCAACTACAGCCGGGCTGGAGCAAGATTTTAATTCACTGGACGCCCAGAGGGAGTCTTGCGAGCAGTATATTATCAATCGCCAGTATGATGGATGGGAACTTGTACCAGAAACCTATGAAGATGGCGGTTTTACAGGAGCCAACATCAATCGCCCTGGTTTTCAGAAATTATTGCTGGCTATTGAAACCGGCAAAATTGATGTGGTAGTGGTTTATAAGGTAGATAGACTCAGCCGCTCATTACTCGACTTTGCCCAGATGATGAATAAGTTTAATCAGCATGGTGTCGCTTTCGTCGCCGTTACCCAGAACTTTTCGACTGCTGATGCCATGGGCAGGCTTACCCTTAATATGCTCATGTCATTTGCTGAATTTGAAAGGGAAATGATCGCCGAACGTACCAGGGATAAAATTGGAATGTGCAAAGAGCACATTGGAAAAGATTATTTTTTTAACCCCAGTGGTCCTGTCAATTAAACAACCATATCGATTCCTTTTATAATCTATATCATGTTTTATCCCAGTTTATCCGGCTAGATCATAAAACATTTATTGACATCATGTTTAATGGGGGATAATAATAGATAAAATAGTTAAAATTATACATTTGCCAGGTAGTTCTCTTTAATTGCAGAATACTTTGATCACAGGATAAAAAACATGATTTATGGAAAACAGGGAGAAAATAATGGATGATCGCTGGCTATCTGTTGACGAAATTGCAGAGCATCTCGGCATAAAGCGTGACACGGTCTATAAGTGGATTGATGAAAAGAAGATGCCGGCGCACAAGGTGGGGAGGCTCTGGAAATTCAGGAAAAAAGAGATTGATGAATGGGTCACAAGCGGTGAGAGTGCGAGAAAACAGATTTCTAAACAATAATTACCTTGTTGGTACTATGTGATATAGATGACAACAAAAGAAAAAAAAGGCTCCAAAAGTGACGCGTCTATTCTCGAACTGTTGCTTACTTATTCAATTGGGAGAAAAGATGTAAAACCGCTTGTAAATACTTTATTAGAACAATATGGTGACCTCTCAACAGTTCTTTCCGCCAATGCAAAAGATCTTGCAAAAATAAAAGGAATTGGTGAATCGTCGGCAGTTTTATTGAAAATTGTCGATTTTATCCGCAGAAATAATAAAATGTCATCTCCGATTTATCGTGACCAGGTCAATCAAAGTATTAATCAGTTGCAATTATTTAATCATGAATCCCAAAATGCCCGAGTAGATACGCACTTTAAACCACAGATTAGTAGTAACTATAACGGCAATAGGCAACAATTAAATAGATCTGGTGAAAAACTCAGGGAACCTAATGGCAAATATCAATCCATTGATGAAACTGCTCCAACAGTTTTATGTGACAAATCTCAAAAGAGAGAAAGCCGCAAATTACAGGTGAGTAATGGATATTGTCTTGAATTTGATCAACTTGCCCGGGTTTTAAATTTTCTGTTTGAAAATAAAAAGAAAAAGAAGATACCTCGTGCCGTGCTTACAGAGAATACTGGTTTATCTGACAGACAGGTAGCAGGTCTTGTAAGTATTGGTTCAGCCATGGGTTTGATTAAAGGAGGCGTTCAGATTCTTACTCCTGTCGGTTTGATAATCGCTGAAAATGATATCTTTCTGGAAAATCGGACTACGCTTGAATGGTGTCACTATATGGGTGCGGGTTCCTATCGTAATCTTATCTGGTATGAAATGTTTAACAATGTTCTAAAAAAGCGCAATCTCATGTTGCAAAAAGAACTGACAGAATATTTTAAAACCGCTCTGGCCGCTGATTATACGCCAGGGACAATTAAAAAAAATCTCTCTCAGGAGGTAAGGTTTATCATCGACGGCGATCCTGAATATGGCATTTTAGGTTATAACGGTGGTCTTTTTGATGATGAACAGGAAAAGTTTTTAGCCAGGCATCAACTGCGAAACGATTTTTTGGCCAGGGCGCTTTATCTGCTTGCCTATGTTGAGCCGCTGGACAACACAAAACAGAAAGACGAATATCCCATTCCATACGAGGATTTGGAAGTGCGCCATCTGGGCGAACTCTATGAGAATATCCTTGAATACACCGTACAACTGGCTGATGCGGACAGAATCAGACGCCGCACTAAAAAGGGAGTGGAACTTCTGCTGACTTCTCAGACAAGCACGCAGGCCGGCGACAGGATGATTAAAAAAGGGGATATCTTTTTTGGCGAATCCGCCCTGGAAAGAAAGCAGACTGGCTCATATTACACACCCGAATCGCTGGTAAAATTTATTAATGAAAAAACAATTATAAAACCGCTTTCACAGTGTTTTAAGCAAAAACATAAAAAGCGTTTCGAGCAGTTTATCGACCAGGCGCATAACGCTCACGACCCCAATGCCAGACGCGGCGCGTCTCAGTCTGCCGCTGCTCTGGTGGAAAACTTTGTAAAAGAGGAATTGCTCAATTTTAAGGTGTGCGATCCAGCCATGGGAAGCGGCCACTTTTTGGTTGATGCCGCCAACCAGATGTCAGGATTTGCTGTATCGCTCCTGGAAGAAATTCCCTATATCGAGGGGATAGAGGTTTCGGTTCCAAGCGATCCCAATTATTTCAGGAGGCTTGTCACCCGCCACTGCCTTTACGGCGTAGATTTAAATCCCCTGGCCGTCAACCTGGCCAAACTCTCCTTATGGCTCAACTGCTTTGCGGTCGACCATAAACTGACCTTTTTAGACCATCACCTGAAACAGGGCAACAGTTTGATGGGCATCAGGTCGTTAAAGAAACTGGATGAGATACCAAAGAGGAAAAAAGACGGCAAAAAGAAGGAAGAGTCAGGATTACTCTTTGACTATAACAACCTTTCCGATGTTCTGGCAAAGGCCTGTGATAAAATCGTTCAGATTTCACGGATAGATGAAGATGAGACTGACAGGCAGAAGGAGATCGAGCCCAAATGCGGGCGGAAATCGATGCCTATGTGGCGCACCTTTACGGCCTTTGCCGTGATGATTTCGCCTATATCCTCGACACCTTTCCAGTACTCAAGAAAAAGGAGGAAAAAGCCTTTGGCGAGTTTATGTCAAAGCGAAAGTGTTTGGAGGAATATGACCGAATCAAAAAGGTTCTTCAGCACGATGGCTTGAAGTAAGGTATGGGGAGCAAACAGCAATGAATCTGGATGAACTAAAAAAAATCACGGCAAAGGGAGAATCTGAAACCGTAGAATTCAAAGCCTCCACCGGCCAGCGAAAAAGCGCTGTTAAAACAGTATGCGCCATGCTCAACGCCAATGGTGGTTATCTATTCTTTGGCGTTAAGAATAACGGACTCATCGCAGGTCAGGAAGTAAGTGAAAAGACAACCAGGTCTCTTGCCGAGGAACTGCAAAAGATCGAACCGCCCGCATTTCCTGATGTCCAAACAGTTCATCTCCCCAGTGGTCATTCAATAATCGCTTTACTCGTACAGAGCGGCAGTGGCAAGCCATATATTTATGACGGACGTCCATATGTTCGCCGTGGTCCTACCACTTCTGTCATGCCCAAAACATTGTTTGAGCAAATGCTGCTGGAACGATTGCATGCGTCCAGACGATGGGAAAACGAGCCTGTTCCAAAGGGCTTTACTACTTCTGACCTGAATACGGATGAAATTATGAGAGTAGTTGAAAGCGCGCAAAGGTTGGGCAGGCTGGAACCAGGGTTGAAACAGGACATCGAATCAATCCTGCGGGGGTTGGGGCTGATTCATGAAGGAAATCTTCTGAACGCGGCGGCTGCGCTTTTTGGCAAAACCGAAAAATTGCGGGTTCTCTTTCCCCAATTCAGCATTCGGTTAGCGCGTTTTCGCGGCAAAAACCGGCTGGGGGATTTTTTGGATAACCGGCAGTATTTGGGAAACGCTTTTGAACTTTTACGCCAGGCTCAAAGGTTTCTCGCGGATCATGTGCCAATCGCCGGGCGGGTTGTTCCCGGGCGGTTCGAACGGGAAGACAGGCCGCTTTATCCGCCGCTTGCTACCAGAGAAGCCCTGGCGAATGCATTATGTCACCGCGATTATATCCATGCCGCAGATTCGATAAGTGTAGCTATGTATGATAACCGTTTGGAGGTAGCCAGCCCCGGTGAATTACATTTTGGCATGCAAATAGACGATTTGATCCGGCTTCATGAGTCACGCCCCTGGAATCCAATTATGGCCGGAGTATTCTATCGTGCCGGTATTATCGAGAAATGGGGCATGGGAACCTTAAAGATACTTGATTGGTGTAAAGAGGGTCATAACCCTTCTCCTGAGTGGCGGGAACAGTCGGGATATTTATATATCATCTTTTTACCAGCCCTTGATTTTGAGAAATCTGAAAAATTCAAACAAGGGGCAGAGGGAGTCACCGGGGAAGTCACCGAGGAAGCTGCCGAGAATGATACAGGTGAAGTCACAGGTGAAGTTTCCGAGAACGATACAGGTGAAGCCACCGGGGATGTCACCGGGGAAGTCACCGAGGAAGTTGCAGGGGAAGTGTTGAGACTTCTGGCAGCCTTGCAGGGAGAAATGAAACGTAGTGAATTGCAAAAAGAACTGGATCTAAAGCATGAGGAGCATTTTCGCCAGGCATATCTTGTACCGGCAATTGAAGCAGGTGTTATTGAAATGACTATCCCGGACAAGCCCAAAAGCAGTAAACAAAAGTATCGTGTTACAAAAAAAGGAAAAGAACTATTGAAGGGAATGCGGAGCAAAGATGAGTAAAATAGCCGATGTGGTTAATTTAAAGACAGGATACGCAAATTTTGTGGAATTGAAAAGCAATTTTGAAGAATCGCAGAAAAATGCGGACCTCATGGCCATGTACCGGCCTACTAAATCGCACCGTCAGGCGTTTGAGCGTATCTGCAAAGGAGGATACCTGTACTTGCCAAGCGCCAGCGAGACACCACAAAACATGAATAATTAGTCGTTTTTACGGCCCAAAGTTCTTTGAAAACTGAATAATCGACGGAGAAAAATAGAAGAAAAGAATGCAGAAAGTGGGCTGATTGAGGAAATTTGTGGTCGGCATCAACGGCAACAAGAAAAGATCCTAAAAAGGCCAAACCTATCCAAACCAGGATAAGATCAATCCCCGGATTGAATTGGAATTGAGAGTCGGGAAAAAGGCTCCGATTTTCAGGCCGCATTCTTCAACCTATACCCAGTTATCCTGGTGGCTTTGAAATACCGCTTTTCGATTTCATTTTCAAAGTCAACAAGGATTACTTTGGCCTCTTTCTCCGGTGGCCGCCAATCATGGAGAAAATATTTGTCATCAGGCCGGCCACCTTCCAGGGTCATATGGGGTCGCCACTGGTTATACCAGACTGAGAACTCCTGGCAGAGACTAGAGAGATGGTAAAAACCTTTGAGCAGTGGTATTCTCTTATGCAAGCAACAAAAAAGGTAAAAATTTAGGCAGACAAATAATGATATCTCCAGTATTATTTTCATGAAAGTTAGCATGACTGATAGGGTTTGAAATATCAAGTGATTTCAGGGTGGATGTAGTTTTCGGGCATCACGGGTGACAGTATCCCTTGGCGGGGTTCAGTCAATTTTCCGGTAAAAATGGTGCGGGAGGCAGCCTTTCACCTGCTGAAACCCTTTGCCCAGCAGGGTTTTGGTAGATTATTGATCTCATCTTTTCACTCCAGCCCGCGTCATATTTGCGCCCTGGAAGAGGCGGCAGACCTGATTGCCAATGAATTCGGCCAGCCTACGGGCTCTCTATTTTCCATGGCAATAGCCCGTGTAGATGAGCAGGATTTTCTGATGCAGGGGATAAAAAATACCCGTGGATGCAAGATTACCCATCAGCAGTTACTCAGCGATTTTCATGCCGGTTTTATTGAAACCAGTTTGGCCGTTCATCTATATCCAAAATTGGTAAAACAAATATGGAATACCCTGGAGCCTTTAACAGAGAAGAGAACAGATAAGGCTACATCTTCTCCAGTCCGCGAAGATGATTGTTGCACTTCCGGCAAAGCACCACTGTGGCAGGGAGTGCTGTCCTCTGTGGCCGAAATCGCAGAATTGGCTCGTAAACTGGACTATTACCGTAGTTTTAACTATCATGGCTATCCAGCCCTGGCCTCTGCAGAAGCGGGGCGGGACCTGTTGGAACATTTGTCCCAGACTTGTGCCCAATTGGTAGTTGAGTTTATCCACCAGGGAAATAAGATGGATTGCCATTCGCCCTTGTGGAAATACCGCAAACTACTAAACAGCTCGGTTTTGGAGCGATTGATGATGAAATTTTTTAAGTGGCCGTTACCTAAAAAGGATTAAATGGCGACGAAGCAAATTCTTGGACAGACACGAGTGAACCAGGACAGCATATGAAAAAAGTTGAAACCACCAGACCCTCTTTTCCAGAATTTCCAGCCAATAGTTTTTTAGAGATAGAAACGGACCAGATATGGCAGGTGCTCTGCGGAGATACTGGCAACTACCGGATAGGCGTATATTCCCCGGCCGCAACTTCAGTCGGGCAAATAGAGGAGTTGGAGGAACACGATTGCCCTGAACTATTTTTGCTGCTGGAAGGGGAACTAAGCCTTTTGCTTGTGCTTCAATACCCCTTAACTCATTAAATTAGAAAGGGCCATACATCTTTGAAGTTGCAGAACCAGAGCAACCAGGAACCTCATAACCGCATTTAGGTGTATATGTATGTGTAATGGTGTCATTAGTTGAAACAGATCCTGTTATTATAAATGGCCAATTTGTAACTGCGTTTGCTCTATCCCGGTATGTCCCTTGGTAAGTATAAGTATCAGGATATACAACCCGTTTTAAGGTATAAGTTTTATCTAATGCCGCTACATAATGAGTAACTTGATATTCTGTTGTACCAATGGGTGGATTTCCGTTGGCATCCTGAATATAGGTTGTATACCATACTGTTCCCAAGGTACTTTCAGCAGTAGAAAAAGTAAATGAATCACCTGGCACAAAAATTTTGCTGCCATTGGTAACTGTAAAACTTACTTCACTGTTATCAGACCTATAACTGGTTACACTTGTAGTATGATTTCCGTCAATAAAGGTTCCATTGTTGGATTGTAAACCGGAGGTGGTTCCCGTTACAGTAAAAGCCGTAGTTGAGGTAAAGAAAACTGTCCATTCTTCAGTTTTTGTATTGGTACCTGTTGTAACGGCACCTATTGTTCCATTGCCTGTATTTCCTGCAATAGCAATGGGGGTAGTTGCACTAGATACTCTATTGCTGCGTTTCGTATAAAATGTAAACTGGTCTCCAACTGCAAAATCGGTGGTACCATTTTCAATTGTAAAACCCATGGTATTATTATCGGTAATATATTTAATTTTTCCTGTTGCGCTATCAATTGTACAGGTTATACCACCACAGGCTTGAGCACCAGAATTTAAGCCTGTAACAGTAAACACCCATGGTGAAGTAAAAGTTACAGTCCAATAATCCGTAATTAAGGGGCCAACGGTCTCTGAAGAGCCTGTAATTCTACTAATTGAGCCATTTCCGGTATTACCCCCCGTTTTTTCAACTGCTGTTGTCGCAATTCCATAAGCAGTCAACTCCATAGGGCATTCACCGGTAAAAAGAAGGGGCATTCTTGCCATAATTAGATTTGATAGACCTGTTTTGCTTTGAGTCCAGTTTGGGACGCCTGTTGTTATGCCAGTGGTTGCTTTATAAAAATTAATGCCTTCACCGCCAATAAACAGGTAATCTGGGGCAGTTTGATTATCTGTTAAAAATAGATGCTGTGGAAATAGGGTTATATCATCGGGTGGATCATATTGAGGTAGGCCAGCATTAGCTTGAGACCATTGGGCAGAAGGGAGGAAAGTGTTAGGATTGATATCTAAATAATAAACCTGGCCAACTGCATGGGCTTCATCTGAACCGATAAAATTTGTTATTGCATACAATCGGTCACTTGCTCCACCAGTATCAAAGACAAGCAAATCTTTGATTTTTTTACCAGGATCCCTTGTTGTTTTAAAGGTAAATGAATCATTTAAAGCAAATTTGATGTTACCGCTGGTGATAGTAAAAGAGACAAAATGATTTGTTGAGATAAATTGATTGCCAACTGTTGCAGAGCCTTGAATTCCTGAAACACTTCCAGTAACTAAAAATTTACCGGTTCCAAGGCCACCGGCTGTTGAGCAGGTAACAGTCCAATCTTCGGTAAGAGTATTTTTTGAAACCGTAACTGAACTCATGGCTCCATTTCCTGTATTGCTTGAAGCCGGTTCCGGAATGGTTGCATTTAGTCCATAACCCAAGCCTTGATTATATGGCGTCCAGGTTGTTCCGCCATTTACGCTGTAAAAAAACCCGGCATCTTCCGTGCCCACATAAATCACCTTAGTTGGGTCATCTGGATGTAATTCAAGAACATTTACATTTTCACCAATAAAGGATGTTCTTTTAGCCCATGTTTGAGCTCCATCTGTACTTTTATAAATTCCATTTGTGGTGCCAGCATATAAAGTTGCTGTTGATCCGTTGCCTGTGGCTCTAACCAAATCTCTAACAACCTTTCCCGTGGTCAAATTTGAAGTTGCCTGAATAAACTTTTCGCCGTCAGGAGAATAAAAAACCCCGGTTCCATTGGTGCCAAACCATAAATAATCTCCAGTGCTATCGGTTAAAATGGTTAAAACCTGGGACATTGATGGGATGGCATTTCCATCTTTATCAACTGGCCAATTTGAACTGAACATACCCTGCCATTCTTCTGTATTGTCACTATTCCAGTTCCCTCCACCATCCATGCTGCGATAAACATTTCCCTCTCCCAGATAACCTGTGGCTGCATATATGACATTTTTATTATCGGCTTTAATGGCAATATCATTGATATATGGGTCAATTAGATTCATTTTTATACTGGACGTTGATCTGCTGACGGAACGCCAACTGACCCCTGAATTGGTTGATTTATAAATTCCCCCTCCATTAGTTCCCGCATATAAAATATGCCTGCCCGGGTCTGCTCCCTGAACAATGGCAAGGCTGGTAATATATGTAGTTCTACCACCATTATTTGCCTCAGCAGTAACGGTTAAAAATCCTTCTGAAGGTGTGGGGTTGCTGGTTGACTGCAACCTTGCAGTAGCAATACCTCCTGTTGTTGTTCCTGTATTTGTCGGTGAAAAAAGACCACCTGTATTGTAAGTTTTGAAAGAGATGGCCGTATTATCAGAAATTGCATTACCATAATGATCACCTACAAAAACTGTAATAGTATCCTTGAGACCTAAATCACGAAGGCCGGAGATATTTTTAAATGCCGCTGCAATACTAAATTCTTCACCAAGCGGAAGTATTTACAGAAGAGGTTATACTTCCTCCTGATGTGTCAGGTACAGAAAATTTATAGATGGAAAAGGTTACAGTGGTTCCATCGGGAGCACTTGATCCACCAGGGGCAGAAACCGTTGCTATAATATTTGCAGTGCTGGTTCCATCTGCAGGCAAACTGGTGAGACTGGCAGCAAGGGAAATACTATCAATTTGAGAGCCGATCAATGTCATAACAGTTGAATTTTTTATTGAATTTGTTGTTTCAGCAGTTATGGTAGTACTTCCACCACTTGGGACATAATTGGGAGCGGTATATGTTACTGTAGCAACGCCCTGGGTCGTTGTTGCAGTTAAGGCACTTAATTCCCCATCATTTGTAGAAAAATTGCAAGTAGTCCCATTTATAACCGGATTGCCCTTTGCATCAGTAATTATAGCGGTTATAATGCTGGTACTATGACCATCCGCAGTCAAATTTGCCGGACTTGCTGAAACGGTTAAGGTAACTGCATCGAAGGCAGAATCATTTCCCTCGGTGTCTTTGTCGTCTGAGACACTACCCCCGTCGCTGCCATCACTGTTAACGTTAACAACTTTACATTTACAATCTTGCCATCCTGTACCATCCTCGCTACATGTTTGGACACCTTCGCCGTCTGCAGTACAGATACAATCCTGTATTGCATCTGGAGTGCAGATACTTTCTGCTTTGTCGCCACTGCAATTCGTCATAACCAGAGTTAGAAACAATATCAGGCAGATTTCTAACACATTTTTCATTATTTCCTCCGTTATACTTTTGATAAATTATTTTTTATAAGATTAAGATATTGGCAAAGATATAGCAACGAAATTCTGCCCCCTTTGGTGGACGGCCAACGCCAACCCTTCGACATCATTGCCGAATACAACCAGGGCTGGCAACGAAAAAAGGCCGCATCTCAAAAGAAATGCAACCTAGATTCCTATTGGCTCCCTTAGGGGGTTACATACACTATGAAGGTACAGAGTGGGGCCAAAATAAAAGATCAAATGGGGCCAAACCAGGTTGACAAACTCAACACATAGGGATCTCAATCAGTTTCTATTTGTTTCCTAGTTGCAACCGAAAGATGTGGCATTTGTTGAAATTACCTTAACGGGATCATTAACGGGTCCAGGACCGATTTTTACCCCTGCCGCCGAGACGTTGCTACTGGTGGTTTTGGGGTATAGACACGAGGGTAAAGCGCCTGTAACAGGCCCACTCCCACTGTTGGGATCTATTTTCCAAACATTGACATTGCCTGTAAGCGTATGTGCTCCACCTTGAGGCTCTATCCCAGAGGCTTCGTCACCAGTAACAATGAACAACTCTTGTGCTGGTGACCAAACTGCTTCCATAAGACCGGTAATATTCCAGGTAAAAGGTCCAGCCAGGCGATTAAGGTTATGAGCATTGAAAAACTCAACACTAACAGTTCCGTTACCACATTTGATCTGCATTTCACCAGTTGGTGATGGATTATACGGATTCGGGACTACATGCTTAACAGCCGCTAATACTTCACCGTTGGGAGAGGGAATTATATCATAATCATCGCAGAGTTTCTGTTGGGTAATTTTTTCGCCAACTACTTGTCGTTGGCCATTGAGGCTGATTTTTTCAAAATACCTGCCCGAATTGTCAGCAAACTCCATTATTACATAACCCTGGCTGCGCATATAATATAAGTCGCCTCCTCCTGATCCTGGAGCATTGCTATAAAGCGCACGTCGTTTGGACCCATCTGATTTTTGTATTTGTAATATTAGACTGTGCCTAACATTTCTAACTTTTGCGCCCTCCATAACACCAAAGAGACTAGTTTCAGTCTCCCAGGTAGAATGAACATAGGCTTGCTCAACATCGTCATCTGACCAAACTAGAAAACCTATTCCTTGTACCTCTTTCCAGCCACAAGTTGCTATAAATAAAAGAATAAAACTGACGAAAATCAAAGTGCGAAATCTCATTGACGGGCTCCTTTCACATGGAAAATGGCCGAGCAGATCTTTTTGCTCCCCTTATCTTTATCCTGTTTTAGATTTAACTGTAACTCGAAAAGAGATATCAATTTATTTTGGGAATGTCCGCTGATAGTCCAACGGCTTTCCAAGGTTAAGGTGCCAGGAGCAGCATTTACGACCTCACTGTGTAACCATCTGGAACCCTGTACAAGATATTCAGTCTTTTGTCCATTTTGCGACGTTATCCTGATGTTATCTTCACTAGCATCGAAAATTACGGGGGTACGGCCATAAGGGAAACTCAGATTTTCTCTAAAATCAGTCTCTGAAGTCGGATAATTGTGGTCACATTCGCTATGCACTAGTTGGCCATGCAAAAACCATGTTCCCGTTATGTCCCCGACAGTGGGATTTAGACCAGATGTCGGTTGTTGACAGTTAGCCAGCAACCCCAAAACCATCACAATTAGTATTGTTTTTTTTATCACATTTCACCTCAATTGAGCAATTACACAAGTTCAAGTTAAGATATATTTAATGATTAAGAATGTAATATCCATATCGGCAGTTCAATCTAGTTTTTACTAAATATCCCAAATTTCTTTAATTTTATAAAAATTAAGTCGTAATGTCAACCGGAACTCAAAAGGAGGCTTTCGACATGTGGCAAATTTCAACCTCGAGGCCAACCCGGGTGCACTGGTTCTCCGCTGCAGGCTGAATAAATTTTTAAGATCTATTACCAGCTCGTAGCGCTAATTTTAGTGGTAATCAAAACAAATTGTTTCCAATAATAGATTTCATCGATGTCAGCAAAAAGTATTAACTCGTGACGAATTAACCAGGTTCATGCCGCGAAGGCAGGTTTGTCATTTTAGGGGTATAGATAATTTATCACCCCATCTAAATGGCCGCAACCAGGGAACCACCGCCTGGGAAGGAATGCAAATCGCTAAACTAGTCAAGATTGGATGGGGTGAAGCAACTATTGATTACTCTTGGGATTCTGGACAGGTCGATTGGCTCTCGGCTTTGGGTTGGAAATAGGGGTTTGGCGATGTGGCCAACTATCTGGAGGGGAATTTATTTGAGAAGGCTGGTGACTTTGAACTGAAAGGTATTAAAGGAGAAAGACCGCTTTACAAGTTAATTGCTGCGGATTAAAAATATTAGACTCCTGGACCGCAATCCAGACAGCGCTGATCATAGGCAGAACCGATTTTGAGTTTGTGGTTCAGGTCTCGGAGGCCCGTACGCAGGCCTTCTTCGATCACTGGATGATAAAATGGCATCTCCAGCATCTGAGACACTGTCATCTTGTTTTGCAGCGCCCAGGCAAGTAAGTGGGCCAGGTGCTCAGCAGCCGGGGCAATCAATTCCGCTCCCAGAAACCGCCCGCTCCCAGGCTCGCCATAAAGGTGCATAAGCCCTTTATTTTTCAGGATCACTCTGCTGCGCCCCTGGTTCTCGAAAGACACTTCTCCAGTGCGGAAGCATTCTGTCCCCTGACTGGTTAACTGGCGATAATTGCAGCCAACCACCGCCATTTGGGGCTCAGTGAACACCACCGCCAGATGAGCCCGCCTGTTTCCGGCCCGTATATTGGGAAACCGACCGGCATTGTCTCCAGCGATACGACCTTCGTCAGCCGCCTCGTGGAGCAAAGGCCGATCATTATTGGCGTCACCGGCGATAAAGATATTGGAGTCACCGCACTGCATGGTATAAGGGTTGAATATGGGGATTGAGCGTTCATCCAGGTTCAGGTCTGTTTTATTCAGACCTAACTGGGCAACATTAGGTTTCCGGCCAGTGGCAGCCAGGAGGTAGTCGAATTTTTCTTCCAACTCTTTGCTGGTTTCTTTATCAACAAAATTGATCCTTACCTTGTTTCCGGCCAATTCTATCTTTTTCACTTCAGCATCGGTATCAAGGTAGAATTCTCTGTCAAAGAGAGTGGTGGCATAGTCTCTAATCGTTGGATCCAAAAAGGGACCCACCTGGCCCCCTCTTCCAAACATCCGAATTCTAACTCCCAGTCTGTGCAGGGCTCCAGCCCGATGATACCCGGCCCAAAAACCGCTATTGATTCGGGTAACTCCTGCCACTGAAATAACTGGTCGTTAGTGATCAGGCGCTCCCCCAATTCAGCGAAAGTTGGTGGAAAGGAAGGTGATGAGCCGGTAGCAATGACTATTCTGCCGGCTTTCACTTTTAGGTTGTCACCTACCTGGATATTGTAGTTATCCAGGAAACGCGCCTGGCCCTTGATCTTGTATTGAGATGGGATGGAATTATCGATCGAGTCGGTGACAAAACCGACAAACCTGTCTCTTTCTCTTCTAACCCGCGCCATAACCTCACGCCCATTAATCCGGGCCTCTTCAACCAGGTGAACACCGAATTTGGATGCGGATTTGACAGCCTGGGCGGCATCGGCCGCACTGATTAATAGTTTGCTGGGCATACAGCCCACTCTTGCACAGGTGGTGCCATAGGGACCACTCTCAATTAAAACAACACTGTTCGTATGTTTACGGGCGGCCCTGAAAGCGCTCAAACCAGCCGTACCGGCTCCGATTATAACAATATCTGCAGTTAATTCTTTCATAAGTTATCCGACCCCATATTACGTTGGATAATTGGAATCTATCGCCAATCTTGCGTTAATTCAGCCGTTGAAAAAATTGGCCAAATCTTCCGAACCTCCAATATGTTTGCCATTGATAAATACCTGGGGAACCGTGGCTTTTCCGGACACGGCTCGCAGGCTGCGGGAGGTGATCTCCTTGTTTCCAACTATTATTTCTTCATATTTCAGGCCTTTCTCTTGCAGCAATTTCTTGGCTTTGGCGCAGAAAGGGCAGCCCTGAACGGTAAAAAGAGTGATGTTATCTGGCAATTGCGCATCTGCATTGATATAGTTCAACATAGTATAGGCATCGGAAACTTCAAAAGGGTCGCCATCTTTTTGCGGTTCAATAAACATTTTTTCGATAACACAGTTTTTTACCAGCATAGAATACCGCCAGGAACGCTTGCCGAATCCAATGGCGGATTTATCTACCAGTAACTTCATTTTTTGGGTAAATTCTCCATTGCCATCTGGAATAAAAGTAATGTTGTCGCCATTTTGATCTTTTTTCCAGGCATTCATTACAAAAGTATCATTTACTGAAATACAGATTATATCATCGATACCATTGGCGTTGAAAACTCCGGCCAATTCGTTGTAACGAGGCAGATGCTTGGAAGAACAGGTGGGAGTGAACGCTCCAGGCAGAGAAAAGACAATGACAGTCTTGTCTTTGAATAATTCTTCCGTGGAAATTTCCTGCCATTTGCCATTTTCAATCATTTTGAATGTTACCTCTGGCACTTGTTGACCTTCTCTATTTTCCAACATATTTCGTCTCCTTTTAATTGATTTAAAATTCACGTAAAAAGATAAAAAGAACATATCATAAATTAACAAAAAATAACACAATCCCGGGTTGACCGATAATTCTTGTGGCGGTAAATTATTTTATCCACTGACCAGGAAAGAGATCAATTCCATTGACGCAAGAATCTTTACTTGATATCTTTTCGACTAATAGTAATAGTTTGGGAAATTGTAGAAGAGTTTCAAAGTGGAGAAGAGCGGACAGAGTATGAAAAACAGAGAAAAAAGTAACAACCACCCGTTTATAGGCATTATATCAGACACCCACGGACTTATCCGCCCAGAGGCGCTAAAAGTTCTTATGGGTGCAGAAATCATCATTCATGCTGGAGATATTGTTGCCCGGAAAGTTATAGATAGACTTCAGGAGATTGCTCTTGTATATGCAGTAAAGGGCAATATGGATGCACCGGCAGCCTGGTCTGATGATTATCATGAATATGAGATAGTAGAGTATGGGAAATGGTTATTCTGTGTACTCCATGACCTGGACAATTTGGATATTGATCTCCAAGCAGCAGGATTTCATGCCGTTATCCATGGGCATACCCATATGCCTTCAATATACGATAGAAATGGGGTAATGTACTTTAATCCAGGCAGTGCTGGTTATAAGAGGGAGGGAAAACCTGTTACAGTAGGCAGAATTTATTTTGATGATGGAGAACTACGGGGGGAGATTATTGAATTGTAAGCAAATTGACCAAAGTCCACTATTTCTGCGATAATATCATACGGTTAGGATAATGTTTTTTAGCCTGGTTCAATTCATATCTTTGTGTGAATCGCAATAATCGGTTCTGTCACAGGTGGGGCAGTGTTTTCCAATCCACAATCCATCAAACTGATCCATAATTTTACTAACCAGTATCTGTTCCTCGGTAATGATACCGTTTTCGAAATTTCTCCTTTTTTTACTTTTAGCCCCCATTCCAGCGCCGGTTAAATTGGCGCTGCCTAAATAGGCAAAATTACCATCAACTACCACTGTTTTAAAGTGAACTCTGGGGCAAAATAGCCGTTCCATATTGAAAAGCAGAGGAAAACGGTCAAAATCCTTTCTAAAAGATATACCCGGTTCTTTGGCATGAATGAGTCGAATATGGATATTCCGGCGCATCAATTCTGACAATATTTTCAAAAAAGGCACCATCTTTTTCCCTTGATGAACATGCAGATTTTTTATGTCAGCGGTGGCAATCCAAACAAATATTTTAGCCGCAGGGATCCGTTCCCGGATAACCTGGTGGTAAATCTGTTCATCAAAGATAAAATCAAGTTGAGTAGGCCACATATCCTTGAAGAATCATCTCATTTTGGGGGGCAAAATTTTCCAGTCCTATTTGCCCCGGCGTTTCTTCAGGGCGGCGGTGATCTTCCGGTAGAGTTTCTGGACTTCGGGAGAAGCTTTGGCTATATATTTAGATTGTACTTTTTGGGCCGGTTTGACAAAGGTCTGGCGTTCCTGATCGGTGAGGGTATAGGTCTGGACACCTGCCTTTCTCAGGTTTTCTAGTAAGACCTTACTTAAGGCTCTGACCTTTTTGCGGACCAGTACTGTCTCCTTATCAGTACCATTCATCATCACATCTTGCAGATCCTGGGGCAACTTATCATAAAACTTACGGCTGACAAAGATGGCACCAGCCTGGTGGATATGGCGGGAGACAGAGTAATATTTTATTCCCTGGTACCAGGAAGTCGCAAAGGTGAAGAGCAGAGTCTGGTCAAAACCGTCCACCACCCCGACCTGTAGCGAACTTAGCACTTCCGTTACTCCGATGGGTAAAGGGGAAGCGCCAAAAGCCTTCCAGGTATTGATGTAGATAGGATTTTCCTGGGAGCGCATCCTCAGACCTTTCAGGTCCTTGGGTGATTTGATAAATCCCTTTATGGTGGCAAAATTTCGCCAACCATTTTCCGTCCATTCCATCAAGACAAATCCCTTTTCATACATAGCTTTTTTAAGTTCCTGTTTAGCCACTTCGTCCAGTACGAAATCTATTTCATCCAGCGTATTGAACATAAAGGGCAACTCCAGGATGTCGAACAGGGGTACCTCATTTGCCAAATTCCCTATACTGCCGCCGTACATCTGGATACTTCCTTTTTTGCAACGTTTGATTATGTTTTTCTCGTCACCTAGTGTACCGCCAAAATACAATTTAACTCTAAATTTTTTGTTACTGTTTTTTTCTAAGCGTTTTTTAATCCACTTTCCAGATTCAGACCAGGGAGTGCCTTCTGGAACTACAGAACCCAATTTTACCTTTATCCTTTTCTTTTTTTTCTTTTTGGCCAGGCATTCATTATCAAACTGCAGGAGAAAGAATAGTGAAAATAGTGCCACATAGATAGGCGAGCGGAAAGTTTTAAAAAATTGTTCCATCAAAATATCTCCTAATCGTTTATTTAGTTTTTCTGCGTTTCTTCAGGGCGGCTATGATCTTCCGGTAGAGTTTCTGGGCCCCGGGAGAAGCATTGGCTATATATTTAGTATGCACCTTTTGGGCTGGTTTGGCAATGGCCCGGCGCTCCTGCTCGGTGAGGGTATAAGTCTGGACGCCCGCCTTTTTCAGGTTTTCGAGTAAGACCGGGCTTAATTTCCGGACATTTTTTCTGGAATCGATTATAATCTTTTTGGGAGACTCGAGAAACACTTTTTGCAAATCTTGGGGTAGAGCATCATACCATTTTCTGCTGGCTACCACAATTGCTGGCTGGTAGATGTGGCGTGTAAGAGAGTAGTATTTGATGCCCTGGTACCAGGAGGTCGCAAAGGTATATAGGGGCGTCTGGGCAAACCCGTCTATAATATTTACCTGCAGAGCCGATAAAACTTCCGTGACTGCAATGGGTATAGGTGAAGCCCCAAAAGCCTTCCAGGTATCCATAAAAAGCGCTGTTTCCTGTGACCGCATTTTTAATCCTTTCAGGTCCGAAAGTGATTTAATTAGCCGTTTAGAATTAGCCATGTTCTGCCATCCGTTTACAGACCATCCCATAAGGACAAAACCTTTTTCATATATAGCATTGTACAAAACCTGGTGGACAACCTTGTCGATGATATAATCGACTTCACTGTTTGTATCAAATAGAAAGGGTAGCTCAAGAAGTTCGACAATAGGTGCATAAGCGGCCACTGCCCCCGGAGAACCGGCAAAAATCTGTATTTTTCCCTTGGAACAGGATCGCAACATAAACTTTTCACCGCCCAGAATGGCCCCGGGGTAAAGTTTTCCCCTAAAACGCTTTTTACTTGCCTTGTTGAGTTTCTTTTTAATGGTATTAAGGGCATCTGTCCATGGAGTGTTGTTAGGAGCCGTAGTAGCGATTTTTATTTTTATCCTTTTTTTCTTTTTAGCCCAACTGTTAGTTGGAATAATCAGAAAGGATAGTATTATAAGAAGAAAAAAGTGATAATTAATTATGGGGGTAATTTTATTGCCTTTCAACAGCTTCTCCTCACTGAGCACAGTTAAGAAATTTTTGCCACCACCAGAGTCACATCATCGTCTCTTGGTTCGTCTCCGAAGAATTCATACGCATCTTTTACAATCTTATCCCGAATTTCGTATACGTCCTTGTGCGCATTGGCAATTAAGTTATTCTTCAATCTTTTTTTGCCATATTCTTCGCCTTTTTCATTGGTGCACTCAATTAGTCCGTCTGTAAAAAACAGTATCATGTCATCTATAGACAATTGTATTGTTTTTTCTTTAAATGTAACATCTTTATTGTAGCCCAGCCGGTTTCCCCGTAAAGCCAAACCCCGCAATTTATTTTTCTCTGCTGAGTAATAATAAGGAAAATTGTGCCCAGCATTGGAAAATACCAATTCCCGGGTTTGGATGTCGAACCGGGAGGCAAAGAAGGTCATGACATATTTTTGTTTACCAGCCTTAAACACCGCGGAATTTAAGAATACCATCATCGAAGCAGGTGAAAGTGTAAGCAACCCTGTTTCATCTAACATTCTTTGGATGGTAGAGCAGGCGCCGTCAACTGCTGCGGTAACTAACGCCGCCGGAGAGCCGTGGCCGGTGACATCTCCGATGAGGATGTATTGATAGCGCCCACCATCCATGACATATCCATACCAATCACCGCCTGTTTCCGATGCTGACTGGAAAAAACCAGCGGTTGTCAATCTTTCCTGGCTCAGATCTTCTTCTGGAAAGAGAGCCTCCTGTACGGCCTGAGCGGTTTTCAATTCCTGGTCCATGCGCGCCTGTTCAGCGGTAGCCACCAGCAATTCGATATTTTTTATCTGGATAGCGATGTTGGTTGATACCATCTCGGCCACATATTGATCGTTCTGGTCAAATATTAAAGAGTCAGTCTGCTTATCGTTGATATTGATGACCCCGTAGATTGTATCCTGGTATGTTAAAGGTATGGTCATCATAGCGCTACGTCTGCTCTTGGATGATGTTGTGTCTGGTTTTATAAACCGCTCATCTTTGTTAATATCATCAATCAGGATGGTTTTCCTATCCTGGAAACTGAGACCGGCAATTCCTTCCCCGATTTGGAATACAGAAGGTATTTTATCATCATTTATACCATAAGTCACTTCACTCATCAGGGAGTTTTCTTTGTCGTTATATAAAAAAATGGAGCCTTCTTTAGCACCGAGGAGTTTGCAAATTGACTGAATTGACTCTTCCAGCAACGCCTTAATTTTATTCATACGCGAGATAGAGGCGCCAATGTTATGAACCACAGCCAATTGTTTACCTAATTTTTCTGATGTAATATAGGCCCGGGCAAAAAGTTTTGACAACATGTAACTTTGGGCAAATATAAAAGCCACCAGGCCATACTGGTTAAGCAACGAGGTGTTAATAATATTTTGTGAATGCAGAAAGTCCTGTATTGTTGTTACAAAAAGTATCATAAACCCGACAAATGTTATTAAAGCCCCCTCTCTCTTATGGAAAACTGACTTGACGATGCAATAAACCGCATATGAACAAATAGTGAGAGTTATAAGTTGATAAATAAAGTTATAAACAGAGTAGAATATTATCTGAAAGATCAGAAGTTCAAGAATAAACAAACCCGCTATTACCCACATAAAGCGATGTACAATGCGGGGAAACTCTTTTGTAAAAACGAGGCATAAAAAAGTATAAAAAATAGGTGTGGCCAGATAAAAGGTCATGTATTCTAATTTATATAGCAGTTCAAAGGTGATTTCTCCAGGAGTAGAAAAAAGTTCATGGATTAATTTGTCGGTACAACTCACACGGGCAACAATATTAAAACAAAACATACTAAATAAAAGGCTGGCTTTGTCCTCTCTGCGCTGGCTAAAAAGGCCTAAGTGATAAAGAGCCATAATGAGTATAATGCCGAGGATAAAAAAAGATCGCGCCCTGCTATTTTCCCTTTTTTTGACGAGGCTATTTTTATAGCCAAACCACAGTGGTTCCCAGAATCCGCCAGACCGGTGACGGTGATTGGATATCTGGACCAGGATATAAGAGGTTTTTTTCCATTGAGGTATTTTTTTTATCAAGGGAAAAGAGTGGGGAAGAGAATTTGATTTATCAGTGGCTACTATCCCATTTTGCATAACGGGTTCAAGGTCTTGGTTAGGTTCAAGGCTGGTTGCAGCAGGAAAAAAGTGTCTGGTGGAAACAGGCAAAAAGTATACTGCGTATTCTGTTCCGGCTTCAAACAATTGAAGGCCCAAATCCTTTTTTGAATCGGCTGATAAACCCACAATCTTTAAAACATAGGTAGCATAGCCAATCCCGCCAACTTCCTTCCCTCCAGGGGGAGTAAAGGTGTTCCAATTTCCAGGTACCGGGATAGTATTTTTTTTGGGTAGAAACTTTTCTGGATTTTTTTTAAATTCCTTGGGGTCTATCAATTTTTTCCAGTAAAAGTCCCACTCACCTTCTAGTTTAAGGGAACCATCCCTATTAAAGTCCCAACCAGTGACATCTAGCACTCCATTTTTGGCTACAGGTGGAGTTTTCTGTTTGAGGCCGCTGCCGCAGGAGAAGAAAACCGTTATAACCAGGGTCAGAAGTAGGAGAGTAAAAATTTTAAACTTGTTTATTTTTTGCATAGAGTTGTTTTCCTACTGAGATTGATTTGAATACGATACTATATTACATAATAAGAACGACATAATATAGTATTCAGAGATAATTGCAAGATTTAATTTGATATGTTTTGAATGGATTGTCTATTTCTTCATCATGACAATTAAGAATTACCCTAAACTTGATTAACCGAGCAATTCTACTGACTCCCGATAAACGATTCCACGCTCACGCAGTCCAGCCACCATAAAATCAACACAGTCTTTATGCCGTCCTATCAACTCGGGGGGGATGACACCTTTTTGAGAATAAAGTCCCTCGGCCAATAAGCGAATGGCCATGGTTGCGGTATATCCGGTGGTACGTGCCATTGAGTGAGTTTTTGTCTTGGCGTCGTAATAATCGACAAGGTCAAAACTATGACGAATTTTTTGACCGTCTTTTTCCCCTTCAACGAATA
>CAZTWC010000015.1:24334-27189 GCA_964617105.1 uncultured Myxococcia bacterium | reverse complement strand
ACAAAATTTGCAATCGGTCAACATTGACCAAACATTGCCTATATTCCTTTTGATGATAATGCTGATAACCCAACTTGTAAAAAAAATACGGGTTTTTTCTCCCCACTCTTTACCGGTAGTAAAAAAAATTGACGATTTGCCTCTAGCCTTTTTACTAATTCTCTCTATCTATACATTGCTGATATTTACCGGCAACTTGTTCCATCACACTCTTTACCCGGTGGTTTTTTGCCTGGTTGCTTTTATGGCCTCTTTTACCAGGCATTTGGAGAATATTTTAATAGTTTTTTTTACGGTGCTTTTGGAAATTTTTCTTTACCTCTCTGTTGGTAGTGGTGAGCAAGGAAATTTTTCCATTCTTTTGCAACATATATGCTTTATAACTATCTTTAGCCTTATGTTTAAGATTCTGCTGAGCGGCGAGATGATGCAGTTGAAACTGAAATATAGGACAAAAATTACCAGTATGGAAAAAAAATATGAGGAGGATGCCGATCTGTACCGCTTTGTTTCCAGTGTGGTAGACTGTGATAACCAGGAAGCAAAGAAAAAGAGAAAAATCAGTTCAGTTAGAGCTATCAAGGATTCTATCTACAATACTATGCAAATGGCGGTTGCCTCAATTGACTCCTATACTTGTGTTTTTCTTTTATTGGAAAAAAATGGGCAAGTATTGAAGATAAAAGAATTACGCTCCAAAAGCGATTTTATCATCGAACGGTCTATTCTTGCCAACCAGGGAGTGATGGGGGCAATTATCAAAAAGAAAGAGGTGATTGCCCTTAAAAACCTGAAAACCAATTTTCCTGCCATCCCCTATTACATGGGAGGAGAACGCATAGAAACTTTTATGGGATTGCCTCTAATCGATGAACATGGAATTGTCAGAGGAATCCTTTGCGCAGACCGTAAGGAAGGCCCTGAATTCGGAAAACAGGAAAAGGAAATCCTGCAACACTGTGGCCGGGAAATTATGAGAGCAATTAAAATAGAACAAATCTTTTACAATATGGATCGAGATAAAATCGAAAAAGAGAACTTCTTTAAAACCAGTGAGAAATTTAATCATGCCCTCACTATGGACCAGGTATTGCAAGTAACGGAAGATACGGCTAATGAGATAGTGGGACCAGATTTTATCGCTATTACTACTTATAATGAAAAACTCAACCAGCATGAGATAAAAAAAGTAAATTGGTCCCATCTAAAAGAATTTGAAGGTTTTGTCTTTCCCAATAACTATGGCCTGATTTCCTCGGTAATTAAAAACAAACATATCCTGCCGCATGTTGGTTTTGAACAGCACCATCGCGACAAACAGATTATCTTTTGTCCGGAGATTTCGGTCAAAGGCTTGAAATCTTTAAAAGTTTTTCCACTCATCGCCATGGATAAACCCCTGGGAACATTGGTGGTAGGAAAAAAAGAAGCAAGATTTTTCAACTTTGACAGAGAAAATATTTTATCCAGATTGGCAAACTTCACCGCTATTTCTCTAACCAATGCTTTAATGTATTGGGAGATGCAAAAACTGGCTACTACAGATGGGTTAACAGGAATAAACAACCATCGCCGATTCCAGGAATCACTGGATGATGTAATCTCCAGAGTAGAACGTTATAACCGTCAGGTATCATTGATCTTGTGCGATATCGATCACTTCAAATTGGTCAACGATACCTATGGACACCGGATGGGAGATAATGTTTTAAAAAGAATCGCCAGAATTTTACGGGAAGAGGTCAGGGGAGCAGATTACGTAGCCCGTTACGGTGGCGAAGAGTTTGTTATTATCCTGGAGGAGACCGACAGAAAAGGGGGGAAGTATATGGCTGAAAGGATTAGAGAGAAGGTCCAAAATCAAGTCTTTACTAGCGATGTGGGAAAATTTTCAATCACCATGAGTTTGGGAATCTGCACTTTTCCCATTGACGCCAAAAACAAAGAGGATCTGATCGAAAAATCAGACCAGGCACTTTACTATTGTAAAGAACACGGCCGCAACCAAAGCATCAGCTTCGACCAGATCTAAGGCCCACCTTTGGGGGGGATTTTACCTTCTCTTGACGGGGTTGGCGGATAAACTAAACCTGTAATAGCGGGCATTGCAATCCAAACATCGGAAGGGACGGATAAATAAGAAATCTTTAATGGATTCTTCCAGATTGCGACATTTTGATCGAACCACCCGCAATGAAAAACAATAGGGGCACTTGTATCGGTGTGATTTTTTATTCATTAGTTATTATTGAGCACTAAAAGTTTCAGTTCAGTCATCTCTTCCATAGCATAACGCAATCCTTCCCTACCGCACCCAGACTCTTTAACTCCTCCATAGGGCATAGGATCTATTCTAAAAGTTGGATAATCGTTAACTATCAAGCCTCCGGTTTCTATTTGAGAAAAGGCTTTCCATATCCGTTTGATGTCCCGGGTAAAAATACTGGCCTGCAGTCCATACTTGGTATCATTGGCCAAATCGATTGCCTCTGGAAAATCATCATATATTTCTACGGTGGCCACTGGGCCAAAAACTTCCTCTTTATATACTTTCATATCACGGTGGACATTGGTAATCAGGGTAGGGGTTATCAAATTGCCCGATCTGTCTCCTCCACAAAGCACCTTGGCTCCATGTAGCCTGGCATCATCTATCCATTGGATTATCCGATCTGCGTTATCAGTATCGATCATAGGGCCTACAACAGTATCGGGCAGCATAGGATCGCCGGCTTTTACTTTTTCTTTGGTATAACAGGTCAATTTTTCTATCAATTCATCAGCTATGGGACGGTGTACCAGGATCCGTTGTATGGAAATACAGATTTGGCCGGCATAAGCAAAAGCGCCAGTGG
>CAZTWC010000015.1:489-24321 GCA_964617105.1 uncultured Myxococcia bacterium | reverse complement strand
CACAAAATCAAGATCCGCATCCTGATGGACAATAGCAGGTGCATTACCGCCCAACTCCAAAGTTACTTTCTTTTGAACCGCCTCTCTTTTCAGTTTCCAGCCTACTACTGCACTTCCGGTAAAACTAACCACTTTAATAGATGGATGACTTACCATGGGCTGCGCCATACGGCCAGGCAGGTTAAGCAAATTATACTGCCCCGGAACTATTCCGGCTTCTTCCAATATCATGGCCAGTTGATAGGCTGTTAAAGGGGTGCTGGAGGCAGGTTTGTGCACCACTGTATTACCAACGCCCAATGCCGGCGCCACTTTATGGGCCACCAGGTTTAAGGGAAAATTAAAAGGGGTGATGGCTGCCACCGGACCGGCTGGATAGCGAGCGGTAATTGCGGTATAATTCTTTGTTCCTGGGATATAATCCAGAGGAAAAGTATCGCCCTTGATCTGCTTTATCTCATCGGCAGCGGTTTTAAAAGTCAAAGCACAGCGATCTACTTCGATATAGGCAAAGGTGATGGGCTTACCAGCCTCCTGGGCAATGGTGCGAGCCAGGTTATCCCTGTTCTTCTCTATGCTAGAAGAAACTTTTTCTAATAATTCTACCCGTTTGTAAAGGGGTAGATCTCTAGTGGTCTTAAAAGCCCGCCCCGAACCTTCCAGGGCTTCCTGTAATTGCTCTGAAGTTGCTTTGGAAACCACATCTATCACTTGACCGTTGAAAGGGTTGTGCACAGGTTGCGGTTCTCCCCCATCATGCCATTTACCATTAATGAAATTGCCTGTCACAAATAACCTCACCTAAGAAAACTACGGTTGAAAATTACCCTTTGCAATTAGTTGCTGCGAGTGTTCTTTTCATTCTTAAATTTCTGACTTACATTCTAAATGAATATGAAAAAAGATTCTAATCCGGGGTTTATTTTTTGTCAAGAAGCAGAGTTTTTACATCTCTGTTCTTGCACTTTTTGGAAAAATAAATTAAAAAGAGATAATAACATTAATGTCTATCTGGCAAATACTAAAAAAATGAAATCAATCCCTTTTGGAAAATATTTTCTACTTAAAAAAATAAACGTTGGCGGCATGGCCGAAGTTTACTTGGCTAAGGCCAGAGGGGTTGAAGGTTTTGAAAAACTGGTGGCTATTAAAAGGATTTTGCCTAACATTGCCGAAGATAAAGATTTCATTCAAATGTTCATTGATGAAGCCAAAATTGCCGGTCACCTTACCCATGCTAATATTGCCCAAATATATGACCTTGGAAAAATCGGGGACCATTTTTTTATCGCCATGGAATATATACACGGCAAGGATGTCCGGGCTATCTTCAAAACTATGCGAGTTCAAAACAAACTGGTACCTATACCTATTATAGTCCACATTATAACTAAGGTAGCGGAAGGGTTGGAATATGCCCATAAAAAGAAAGACAGTAACGACCACCAGTTGGGAATAGTTCATCGCGATATAAGCCCGCAGAATATTTTGGTTTCCTATGAAGGTGATATAAAAATAATCGATTTTGGTATTGCCAAAGCGGCGATTAAAGCCAGTAAAACCCAGGCTGGCATCTTAAAAGGAAAATTTGGGTACATGTCACCCGAGCAAGTGAGAGGGCTGCCTTTAGATGGAAGATCTGATATCTTTGCTCTGGGTATTATCTTTTACGAACTACTGACCAACGAAAGACTGTTCATTGGAAAAAGTGACTTTTCCACCCTGGAAAAAGTACGAAACGTGGAGGTCTGCCCGCCTTCGGCTTTTAACCAACAAATCCCCAAAGAGTTAGAACGCATTGTTCTAAAGGGGTTGGCCAAAGAGCCGGGAGATCGCTACAATACCGCTATAGATATGGCTAATGACCTGCAGAGATATATGATCTCTTTTAATATGGTTACAACAGGCAGTGATTTAACCGATTTTATGAGACAGTTGTTTGCCAAAGATCTGGCCAAAGATAAAAAAGAGGAAAACGTTTCGCTAGAGACGTTAGAAAGTTCCGTGGACAATACTTCTCAAGAACAGGGGATGGACAAAGATCAGTTTCACCAGGATGCAACCCAAATAGCCAACGAACAGTCAACTAAAGAACCAATTTCCACTTCATCTTCCCAGGAAAAACGGGAAAGGATTAGTAAAACAAAACGGTCACCCATATCCAGGGTTAATATAACTCAAACCAACATTACCGTGCAAAAGCCTCGCATTTTCAAAGAAACCAACTACTTTTCCTGGGGATGGGTATTTGCCGCTTTATTATTAATTGTGGTTATAGCCGCTTTTTCCCTTAATTTCCTGCGATCAGAAGCCAGGTCGCTAATAATTACCACCTTTCCGGCCGATGCAGAAATCTGGATTAACGATAAACTGGAGGCTTCGTCTAGCCCCTGTGTGATCAAGAATGTGGTAGCAGGAGAATATTTCATAAAAGTCAAACATTATGATTATTGGGATTACTCTAAAAAGATAGTTATTGATGAGATAACATCTATTGATCCCCTACCGGTTTTCCTGGAAAAAAAGAGAAATGGAATTTTAGTTATCACCGCACCTAAAAGAGGATTACACAAGGCTAAGATAAAAATTGATAAACAAGGTATGGATGTAACTAATCCATATTTCTTTTCTCATAAAAACTTATCTAATGATAGTCACCAAATAGAGATCAAAAAACGCGGTTTTAAAAAAATGGTAAAAACCATCACCATCAAGGCAGGGGAAACCACCTACTTGCCGGTTGCATTAATCCCCCTCCGAAAGGACTCTCGATACAAAAGATAACTTACCAATCATAAATAATCTTCAAACCTGGGGTCATTGTGCAAGGTGAGTAGATCTTCGGGGCGATCTATGTCGTTTAGTATTGGCAGTTTTTTTGATGTCAGCCCCAGGCGAGTAATGATCTCTAGACTCTGAGAATAAACCCGGCTGGTTCCCCAATCGATACAGGTAAACAACTCTGGCTGAAGAGATTTCATCCCAATCAGGTAATACCCACCATCCACCGCCGGGCCTATCACTATATCGTGTTCTTGTAAGCCATCCAAAGCCTGAAGAAAAATTTGCCGGGATATGTCTGGAATATCGGCTCCAATAAGCAAGGACCGCTTGGCACCGTGATTAAAAGTGTTGGCAAAGGCCGCTCTCATTCTGGCACCCAGATCACCGGGGGATTGCAGATCATAGCAGAGATCAGGTCCCAGCCAGGCTTTAAAATCTTTTTGACCAGCGCCGGTATAACAAACTATGATTCCCACATCATTTTTATAATCCGTGGCACCTACACCTCGAGCCACAGCCACAACCAGTTCGGTCATCCGCTGGTGCAGACGCGCCGCACCCATGGGACCGAGGTCGGGAATCAACCGGGTTTTGGCTTTTCCCGGTTCCGGATACCGGGTAAAAATTATAATTTGGAAAAAGGTTTTTTGCATAATGAGAATAAATTGACTTTAATTTTTTGTTTGGATAGTATATGCACAATTATAGCCTACTGGCAAGGTGATGATTAACCGGTTAAAATTTAGATATGACGCAAAAATTTTATCTCGAAAAAATTGAAGAATTTATTCCTCCGTTTGTCACTTCCTGCGAGAGCATGGATAGATTATTTGATGAGTTGAGGGAAAATAATGACCAACTGTTGAAAAAAAATAATAAACTATTAACTCTATCAAAAAAAGTGGACCGGGAAATTGGGGAATGTTTTAATGTATTGCCGGTATTTGTTCATAAACTACAGCAATTTTCAGATTCTCTTAACTCCCTGTTGCTTTTCTCTTCCGAAATCCATTTTAATATGCTTGACATCTTACGAATAGGCAAAAGTTTGGAATTTGTAGCGGTCAACTTTAAGATAGAAAGTGCCCGGGTAGGACAGAATATTTATGGTTTCAGCAATATCGCCGACCAAATTTTAACCATGAGTGATGAAACTAAAAACCAATCGAAAAATATTATTCGAAACATACACGAATTCACAAAAGAGTTGAGGATAATTACCGATGCTTTTACCAAGTTGGAAGAATTCGTGGAAAAAATCACTGGAAATTGGCAATCTCTGGCCAACCGTTTGCAGTTTGTCACCAATAACGGCAACAAATTTATAGGATGCGCCCAACAACTGTTTGATTTAATAGATAACTGGCGCCAATCTTTACAATCCATAACCAATACCATTGCAACTCTTTCCAAAAATGATGGTTTGCTGTTTAATCAGAAAGAAATAGTTCAACAAGGCACCTACAAAAGAAAAAGTCTGGCCGTTCAAAAAGAAATGGACCAGGAACTGGACGCTTTTAGCAATTTGTTCCATGAGTTGCGAAATAATGTTCTTTCTTATGAAGAGATTTTCACCAAACTGGGAGAAGATACAGGCAAATCAATTCAACTGATGACAGACCTTGAGCAGATAAGGCACTTTACTTTCGCTCTGATAGAAATATCTTCGCAGATAGACGAGGTGAGACTTACAGCAGCCAGCGCTATACCATCCATGGAATTTATAATCGATATTGCCGATGAAATAGAACTGCTCTCTATCAATTCAGCGGTAAAAGCAGCCAAAGAGAGTTCCACTTTTGGCGTTTTCGGTGTACTGGCCCACAAAGTAGCCCAATTTTCAACTACCATTCAGGTGCCAGCCAAAAATATAACCGATATCTGCCAACAAATATCATCCCTGCTTGAAGAACAGCTGGACAAATCTCTGATGGATGGCAATTCAAGTGATTACTTTCAAAAAATTCAGTCTAGTCGCACCAAAAAACAATTGGACTCTACCTTTACCACCATTACCAACTTGATACACCGCAATAAAAACCTGCAGAATGATCTGGAACACAATGGTTTTCAAATGATTGAATACGGGACTGAAGTGGTAAATTATCTAAAGGCATTGGCAGCAGATAGTTGATTTACAAGGAGTTACAAAAATAATGGATCAGGTGAAGGATTCCGACCTGGTGGTTGAAATCGCCCATCAAAGCGCCAGGATAAGTAAAGAATTATCTAAAAGAATTGTGGGACAAAAAGAGGTGGTTGAGCAATTGATTATCAGCCTCTTCGCCGGGGGGCATTGTCTGCTGGTCGGGGTGCCTGGTCTGGCTAAGACCATGCTGATTAGCACTTTGGCCGATATTTTAGCCTTGAGTTTCAATCGCATCCAGTTTACCCCTGACCTGATGCCTTCCGATATTACCGGCACCGACATTCTTGACGAAGATCCCACCACCGCCCGGCGAATATTTCGTTTTATCAAAGGCCCGGTTTTTCACCATATAATTTTAGCCGATGAGATCAATCGTACTCCACCGAAAACTCAGGCAGCGCTGCTACAGTCCATGCAGGAATACACAGTAACCGCCAGTGGCCGGACTTACCAGGTGGAGCGTCCATTCCACGTCTTCGCCACTCAAAACCCTATCGAACAGGAAGGCACTTACCCTTTGCCAGAGGCACAACTGGACCGATTTATGTTTATGGTGATGATCGACTATCCTGACCATAATGAGGAGGTGGAAATAGTTCGATCAACCACCGGCGATTATCAGGAAAGCCTGAAAAAAGTAATGGACCCGGAAAAATTGCTGCAGATCTATCGTCTGGTGAGCAGAGTTCCGGTTAGTGGCAATGTTATCGAATATGCGGTAAAACTAGTGCGTGCCACCAGGCCCTCCCAAGAGAATAATATTGAACTGGTTAACCAGTATATCAAATATGGAGCCGGACCACGGGCCAGCCAATACCTTATCCTGGCCAGTAAAGCCCGGGCGGTGCTTAAGGGAAGATTTACTGTGGCGGAAGAGGACATAAAGGCCCTGGCCCATCCAGTATTGCGGCATCGTATTATTACAAATTTCCGGGCAGGAGCGGAATCCATTAATACCGACTCTCTGGTGGATAAAATAATAGAAGAGACCTGAAAAGTAAATTTATCACTCAATTAAGAAAAAAAGTTAGAGGCAAAAAATGAGAGCCAACAAGTATAGAGATATAACCTGTAACGATTTAAATTTAGAGTGGAAGGACAAAAAAGTAAAACTATGCGGTTGGGTGAATCGGATTAGAGATCACAAAGGGGTGATGTTTTTCGATCTGCGCGACCGGTACGGTATTACCCAACTTGTTTTTGGCGATCATAGCGATGAACATTGCCGCCAATTACTGTCAACTATAAAACCGGAATATGTGGTGATGGTAGAGGGCCAGGTGCATCAGCGTCCAACTGGACAAGAGAACCAGGAACTGAACACCGGAGAGGTTGAATTGCTGGTTGAAAAGATGAAACTATTAAATAGATGTGAACAACTTCCCTTTGATATCTACCGTGAATCTCCGGTTAGTGAAGAGTTGCGCCTGAAATATCGTTTTCTGGACTTACGACACCAGCGGATGTTGCGCAACATGCAAAAACGAGCCGAGGTTATCTCCTTTATCCGTAGATTCATGGAACAGGAGGATTTTTTAGAGATACACACCCCGATTCTGGCCAATAGTTCCCCGGAAGGAGCACGTGATTACCTGGTCCCATCCAGAGTGCATCCAGGTAAATTTTACGCTCTACCTCAAGCGCCTCAACAGTTCAAGCAATTGCTTATGGTAGCAGGTTTTGATCGCTATTACCAAATTGCTCCCTGCTTTCGAGATGAAGATGCCAGGGCCGATCGCAGTCCCGGTGAATTTTACCAATTGGATCTGGAACTCTCCTTTGCCGAGCAGGAAGATATTTTTGATATTGTGGAAAGACTGATGATCCAATTAACCCAACAAGTGGGTAATAAACAGGTTTTTCAAACTCCCTTTCCCCGCTTTACCTTTAAAGAATCTATTGAACGATTCGGCACCGACAAACCGGACTTGCGCTTTGGCATGGAACTGGTTGAACTGGATGATATTTTCCTGAACTCTGGTTTTCGAGTATTTAAAAATACTGCCAAAGACCCCCAGTCCTCAATTAGGGCGATATGCGTCCCTTCAGGTGCCTCTTTCAGCCGTAGCAGCGTTGATAAGTATAATAAAATGGCCAAAGAATTGGGCGGCCAGGGCCTGATAGCCCTCACATTCACCGATAAAACCGATATCTCCTCTAATTTGCAGAAATTTTTCAGCGCCCAGGAGTTGAGCCAGGTTAAAGATAAGTGTGGAGCAAAAGAGAAAGATCTGGTGCTGGTCTGTGCTGACAAATGGATGAAAGCCTGCACGATTATGGGTACTTTCAGAAACCTGATTGCGGAAAAATTGGGACTGAATCAGGACAAATCCACTCTCGCCTGGGGTTGGATCACAGACTTCCCTATGTATGAGTATAGTGAGACAGAAAAAAAGATTGTTTTTTCCCACAACCCCTTCTCCATGCCCATCGGGGGCCTTAAAACTCTGGAAAATGAAGACCCCATGCAGATTACCGCCTATCAATACGATATTTTTTGTAATGGGCTGGAACTATCCAGCGGTGCAGTCCGAAATCATGATCCGGAAATAATGTACAAAGCCTTTGCCATTGCTGGATACAGTCAGGAAATGGTGGATGACAAATTTGGCCATATGATCTCTGCTTTTAAATTCGGCGCACCTCCCCATGCCGGTCTGGCTCCCGGTATAGAACGGATAGTGATGCTTTTAACCGGAGAGCCCAACCTGCGGGAAGTGGTGCCTTTTCCCAAAAACCAGCGGGTAGAGGATTTGATGCTAGGTGCACCCAACCAAGTAACTAAACAACAACTACAAGAACTGCAAATAAAAGTGCACCACAAAAAGGACTGAAACCATGCTAGACCCCCACTTTATTGCAAATAATTTAGACCTGGTCCAAAAAAACTGCCATTTGCGCAAAGTAAATGTAGACCTAAAATATTTCAATGATCTCTATGTACAACGAAAATCGGTTCAGTCTCAATTTGACAATTTAAGGCACCAACAAAAAGAGATTGCCCAAAAAACCAAAAAGGCTCCTGACCACGAATCTCGCATTAAATATATAGAAGAGGGTAAAAAATTAAAACAAGAGTCCTCAGAACTAGAGAGTCAATTAAAAAACATCAACCAGGTATTTAAAGCGGAATTGATCAAAATACCGAATCTATCTCATCCTGAAACCCCAGAGGGAAATAGTGACCTGGATAACAAAGCGCTCAACCAATTTTTGGAGCCTACCAGTTTTGATTTCAAACCGCTTGATCACGTTCAGTTGGCAGAGATGCACGACCTGGTGGATTTTAAAAAAGGATCTTCGGTTGCCGGTCGCAATTTCTACTTTTTAAAAAACCAGGCAGTGCTGATGGAACTGGCACTGATCAGATATGCAGTGGACAAATTAGTATCCAGGGGGTACACCCCGCTTATCACACCAGATCTAGCCCGGTCCGAGGTGGTGACTGGCACTGGATTTACGCCCCGGGGTGAAGAAACCCAGATCTATTCCATAGAAAATCACGACTTGAGCCTTATTGCCACTTCGGAGATCCCCATTGCCGGTATGCTGATGAACGAAACCATTCACGTCAGCCAATTACCACAACTATACACCGGAATTTCTCACTGCTTCAGGACCGAGGCCGGAGCCTACGGACGCGCTTCTAAAGGGCTATACCGGGTGCATCAATTTAGCAAAGTAGAGATGTTTGCTTTCACCCATCCGGACCAGTCGGAAGAGATGTTTCAGCAAATGTTGGTATTGGAGGAGGAGATCTTTCAAGAGTTAAAATTGCCCTATCGCATGGTGGATTGCTGTACCGGCGATTTAGGCGGTCCCGCTTTTCGTAAATACGACTTAGAAGCCTGGATGCCGGGTCGCGGAGAGGACGGCAGTTGGGGAGAGGTCACCAGTTTGTCCAATTGCACCGATTTCCAGGCCAGGAACCTTAATATTAAGTATAAGGGAGATAAGGGAAAGGGGCTTGTTCACACCTTAAACGGCACTGCATTGGCGGTCAGCCGGGCCTTAATCGCTATCTTGGAGAACTATCAGCAAGCCGATGGCAGCATTGTTATTCCCAAAGTTCTAATACCATATACTGGTTTTAAATTGATTGATAACAGACCACTTTAGTATTTACCTTAGAAATCTGCATCTGACCCGGTCCTTGAGTCAATAGCAGTTTGCAGGTGATAAATAAGGCAGCCATGTGAAGCATTTTTATCATAATCACCACCTATTCAGCCAATATCATTTTCATAGAGATCTAACATTTTTAGACAACCATCTTCTCAAAGAACCAAAGGGGGAGATTAAAAGTGGTAAACCAGTTGAAAAATCCCAGGGCCACCTGGCCGAAATATTTGCTCTGGCGCTGACCAAACTTGAAATCAGCCAAGTTGAAACCAACCTTTTTGCTCTCTCTAAACAACCGCTCTTGTTGCTCCAGCATTTGGGCTACCAAGTTAAGCCCAACCCCAACCAAAACCTGAAATTACATTCTCTTTTTGATGAAAAAAAGGGGAGGGCGGTGGCCCTGGTAATGGAAGTTGAAAGGCAAGCCAACCCTAAAAAACTACAGAGATCTATTCTAAATCTATTAGGTCAGGGTCGTAAAAAAGAGATTACCTGGGTAATTCTGGTTCATGGTCCCAGATGGAGACTCTATAACTGCCAATGTCACCGTTTTGAAGAGCGCTTTTTTGAATGTAATTTACGCCGCCCCCGGCGTCTAAAAACCAACAATAAATTATTCGCCTCAATTTTCTACGCTTTTTTTTCTGCCCCATCTTTAAGTTTCCAACCTCAAAAAAATTATTCAACTCTCTTGGATAAATATTTTTCCCAGTCAGAAAATATCCGCCGAAACCTTGCTGACCATTTGGCCTGTTTTTTTTCAGTGCAAATACTTAACTCTACTGTCAGGCAAATAGAGGATATAACCTGCCGCAACCATCCCTGCAAAAATCAGTTGGCCAGATTGCTGCTCATGCGCCTACTTGGTCTGTTTGGAGCCTTTTCCAGAGGCTACATTTACAATTCCCAGACTCTGATGTTTAAAAATTGGTTAAAACTAGCCATTGATACCTTTGCCGGAGAACAGCGACCGGTAGAGTTTCGGTTAAGTAGGAATTTTTTTATCCTATGCTCAAAAATGGTTCAGATCTCCGGCCCTGGTTTGTTCAGTTCTGATTACTGCTATCTCAATTACCTGGCAGACCAGAAGTTGGTAAAAATCCCCAATCGTTTTTGGGCCAGACTTATCCACCAATTTGTAACTGCCATTATAAATGTCAACTCTATAGAGAGCCCTAATTCAGAACCCATCAACGTTAATAAGTTGATACCATTTATTAAAGCTTTTTTTTATGACCTTCCCAATTATCTGTTCTGCAAATACGACAATCTGATAAAAGAACTTTTGGCAAATCCGGCCGATAATTTTAGGTTGACTTCTGAGGAGAAACTTTCTCAACCTTCCCAAACAATGGAGATCATAGAAAGAGGTTCTCTCCCTCCTGAAATTGACCGCCTTATCCAAAAAATTGTTGCGCAGATAAAAGAGAGTATAAACAATATTTGGTTAAAAAATAAAAACAAACCTGCTCACAACAAAAAAGATCTCTACCTCACCAATCAACTTGAAAATGCCATATTTAAAAGGGTGCTTACCCATTGTTTTTTTGAACCAGACCTGAATTCAGCCTTGCGGTCATTTTGGGTAGTTGATAAACTACTGGATACTATTTTTAAACAGATTATCCGTCACCAAAACATTCCCATCTCCGGTTCAATTTCCTCCTGGCGCCGAAAACTTATAAGGTGCTGCCTGTATGGAAAGGGCAATGATTTCATCAGCCTTCAGAGTTCTATATTAGCCTGGCAATATGACACGGTAAGTAAGGCTGGCCAGCCCATGCTAATACTTTTACACCAGTTTCGAAGGGGAAATAGCCTGGTCAATAAACCAATAGATACAGGGAAATTAAACCGGCCTTACGCTTCGCTGGCCAGGATTGCTGGAAAAATTTCCCGCGTGCAGGACAGCAGCGGGAAATACCTAAAACAATGCCTCGGCTATTTAAAACGTATAAACGAAATTAAAGCCGGCCGTCAGTTGATCTTCGACATGAACAGCCAACCTCTGTTGCAAAAATTGGTTGAAGATGAAACTAAAGGGTTAAATGAGCAAAAATCCCTGAGTTTATTGTCAGCATCACTGCCTGAATATCCAATTCATTTGTGGGAAGCAGAACGGGTGGCAATATTACCATCTCTTGGGTGGGTCGAACTGGAAGCAACCCTTTACCAGCAGTTGGATTTCCCTGAGGTAAATGGTGTGTTCATTGAGTTAACCTAAGGGCTCGCTCAAAAATTAATTCGCACAAATAAGGTTAGACAAAATACAATTCCGGGATTAGAATGCGGAGGCGCTCCACCAACTAGGCGCAGGGAATAAAATTCCCGCAGGCGTATGCTAATACGTCGAGGACAATTTTAAAGCGGCAGGTTAAACGGAAAACCGTTCCGGGATTAGTGGCAGACGTATTGGCTTCCATACGCCCGCTCACACTCACTACCATAGTTAATGCACTCTGCTTTTTGGGTGCAGGACTGGATACAGACATTATCTCCGCTATAGGAAAATGAGGAGCATGCAAATCCAGTAGCGCAGCCGGTGCCGCCTACCTGGCATTTTTTCAGGCAATATTTGTCTTTAGTAGATTTGTATTGATAACCTGAGCAGACAAATCCCGCTTCACAGTCATTGTATTCAGGTTTGGTAGAATCGGTGGTCTGGCATTTTTGAAACTCTTTCTGGGTGTTCTGCCTGATCTTCTGACAAATGTTTACGTGGCAAACCTTGTAATAACTATCTTCCCCAAGTAAACATTTCTGTCCAACCGCGCAATCAGCATCATTGGCGCAATATTCGTCAGTTTCTGCATTAGCGCATACATATCCAGCCGAACACTGAGGATTTATAGGATCACAGGTTTGATGGCACCAGTTATCAGGGTTGGACGAGTCACCAAATTCCACGCAATAGTTTCCGGTTTGGCAGTCATGATAGGTGGGCAAACGGGGATCTTTCATTTTGCACTGCTGGCCAGTTGGTTGGGTTGAATTGATCAATTTCAAACAGTTCTTGTATTTATCACAAGTTTCATCAGTCTGGCATACTGAGTTTAAACCAGTATTAACATCATTTTGAGCCGGGTCACATTCCACCACACAGGTTGAATATTCATCCACATACTTGTGGCAAGTCAAGTTTGGTTTGCATAGGTCATAGCAGGGTTTGGTAGGATCAGTGCATTTACACTGGCTTCCATTGTCCAGGATCTCTTTTCTCTCCTTATAACACCCGGCGCTCCAATAGAACTTGTTTTCCTGCTCGACTTGGCAGACCTCTCCGGAATCGCATTGGCCACTCTGATATGGGTTACACTGTTTCATACAGATATCTTGGGCAGTATAATCCCGGCCGGGTAATAGACAGATGAGACCAGCCTGGCAACCTTTTGAGGAGGTATCGCACACTTCTCCCTGTCCCTGGGTTTTAGGCAAGGGCTCCCGGCAGTTTGAAGAAACACATTCGTAAGGCGGTTCACAACCGTGGTAATCTAAGTCCAAGGGATCGGAAGAATGGCAGGTATCATTCAGACGATTGTAATTGTTTAACCGGTCAGGAATACAGTAACCCTTTTTTGCATCGTTTATATCAAAGGGGCGGCAGGTATAATCCTGGACACAACCCGGAGCAGTTGAAGAGGGGTCACAGGATTTTACGCAATTATAAGACCAGTTGAATTTAAAGCAATAGAAATTAGCCGGACAATCACTCTTGTTGACATCACTGGGGTCACGCTTGCAGGTTAACAGGCTGATATTTTGACAAACCCCGGCATTGGCTGCTCCACCAGCCAATTTTTGACAAATCTGCTCTTTTCCACAGGCAGGTGGCGTCAAGGTGGGATCACAGGTTTTCAGACACGAATTTTTAATACATTTTAAACCAGCCTCACAGGAGTTGTAATCAGGTTTGCCAAAATTAAGAGTATCGCATCTTTGCCCCTCTTTTTGGGTTAAAGTTCTCTCTTTGGCACAAGTATGGTTCAGGCAAATAAACCCGGGCTTACATTTACACCAATCTGCGGCAGTGGGGCTGCTTCCCTCACACTGATCCAATTCGTTGCAAACCGGTTTGCGCTCTTCCGCACATTTGCTGTAGTGACAGGTAAGTCCGGCAGCACAGTCAAAATATTCCGGTTTACTGGGATCATAACCAGTATTGCATTTTGCATCTTTGGCATTTTTCTTTTCCCGCAGAGGTTCACAGGCGCCCACTGGGGTCTGTCCACTGACACTTATCAATTCAACACATTTACCCTGACCAGAATCACAATCGGGATTGAGGCCGAAAGCACCGGTTTTATTGACATCGCAGTTGTTCCAACAAAAAGCATCATTGCTGTATTGGCTTACTTTTACACAAGTATAATCGCTCTCACAAGCATGCCAGGAATCCTCAAAAGGGACACCATGCAGGCACTTTTGATTCTTGGTCCGTATATTAGCCACAGAAAACACACAAACACCTTTGGAGGTGTCGGTGTCATCATAAGGCAGACACCATCCCATCCCTCCATAACAAGACGGGTTACGCTGGTCATCGGTAGAGATATTCTTGGTGGTGTCGCACTGGTTCCAGCAATATTTCTTCTCCACCATAGTTAGACACTTTTGCTGAGTAGAACAGTCGTTATCATCGTTGCAGGCAAAAGGCCGGGGAGCGCAAAAATCCTTATTAAAGCAGAACTCATCCGCCTTGCAATCGCTACACCCTTTTTCAGGCCTGCAGTTATGGGTGGTAGGATTACAAGTTCCATTGGTGCAGTGAGAATCTAAATTACAATCCCATTCGCAACGTTTTGTAGTGGTATTGCAACCTAACTTTGTTTCTCCCTTACAATCATCATCTTTGGCGCAAGTTTTTGCGGTATGGCAGGTGTGGGACACCAAATCACATTTTCCCGAACTACAGTGGCTACCGTTGCTGCACTCCCACTCACACTGGCTAGTGGCAGGATTGCACCCTTTTTTGGCAGAGCCCTGGCAATCCATATCAGCCTTGCAGGTTACTCCGGTTTTACACATGTGGCTGGTTTTGTCGCAAACGCCGGAAAGACAACCGGCATCATCACGGCATTCCCACTCACATTTACCAGTGGTGCCATTGCACACTTTAAACTTCATATTAGCGCAGTCATTATCGCTTTTACAAATAACCTCGGTTTGGCACTCGTGGGTCTTAAGGTTGCAGGTTACACCTTTACACATGGCATTATTGGAACACTCCCACAAACATTTTTTCTGAGCCGGGTCGCAGGCTTTTTTGGGTTGGTCTTTACAGTCATTGTCACTTTTGCATTCAACTAATTTGTTACAGAGATGTTTTTCCTGATCACAATTACCTGAGGGGCAATGTTTTCCTTCAGTACACTCCCACTCACATTTGCCTGACTTGGTATTACATCCCATTAACGGCATTGTGGCGCAATCAGCATCGTTGAGACACTTTTCGCCAAAGATACAGGTATGTTCGTAGGGATGACATTTGCCACCAGTGCAGTGTTGATCTACCGAGCATTCCCACGCGCACTTACCGCTGGTAACATTACATCCTTTATTTTCCTGGTCTTTACAGTCTGCATCGGCTTTACACCTGGTTCCATCTTCACACTTTTTATCTTCAAAGTTGCAAAAACCCTTAGAGCAATGTTCATCTACTGCGCATTCCCACTCACACTTGCCCGAAGTGGTATTGCATCCTTTGAGGGGCTTATCTTTGCAATCATTATCATTGCGGCACTTAATAATTTTTTGGCAACTGTTGTTTATACACTCCTCCCCAACCGTACACTCCTCCTTTTTTTCACAGTAACCGATGGGCCGGTCTTCACACTTGTTCTCCTGGCAAATTTTTCCTTCACCACATTCTGCATGGGACACACACTCCACGCCGGCATCTTTGCTAGATTTTTCTGGGTCGTCACCTCCACTATCGCCGCAGCCTACCGCCAAAACCAATAGCAATAAAGATAGGATGAGAATTGATTTTTTATCTAAGTATTTTTTTGCCTGATACATATCAAAACCCCTTATTTACAGGTTGGTGTTAAAATTAATACAAACCTATAAAATTTATCATTATTTATTGATAAAATCAAGTTTTATTGATAGGTTTAATGTTCACTGTTGTTGGTTCACAATTTGTATTTTTGATTTGCAACTGGTAATTTATTATGGCTGCTACTTTCTGGCATTTTGCCATGGCAAAAGATATCTGGCAAAAAAGATTTCCCGGCCAAAAACCGGATAATTATCTTTTTCCTGCTTTTTTGGCAGGTTCCATTGGACCCGATATAGGATTCTATCCAGGCGGCCAAAAAAACCTGCCCCTTTTTTGCCATTCTAGCCAGGCCTTTGAATTGGCGGCAAACTTTCTAGCCCAGGCAACCGACCATCCCATAAAACAAGAATTTGCCCTGGGGTGGTATCTTCACCTGATCAGCGATATCTATGTTCATCGTCTAATCAATGTTCTTTGCGGACTTATACTTTTCGGAAAAAGAAATCACGCCCTGCCGGTTGAAGATGCGGTCCTGGCTCATCACAGTCTGGAATGGGGAATCGACTGTTTACTCTTAAAAAGAAACCTGGCCGAAATGCCAGATTGCATCAATCAGATTGCCAATTATGTGGAACAGATTAGTCCATCATTACTGGCTGAAGGGTTAGACAGGGTTGGTGGTTCAATACATTTTAAACCATCATCTTGGAAAAAGGCGGTAAAAAACTATATAAAATTAACCCGTTTGTTCCCCATACTCTGGGATATTTCCGGCAAACTAACTGGAGGCGGTATCTTCCGTAAATTGGTGCACAGGGGCCTGATTTGGCCAACAGCCCAACTATTGGATCTATTGGGAGACTATCCATCTGCCGGGGTGTTAAATCCCTGGCCGGTTCCAGCCTATTACCTGTCGGCTATTCAAAAAGTGTGGGCCGAAATGGAAACTTTTTACCTTAATAATCAGGCCGATAATTTTAACCATCTTAAAGGAGTGGATTATTATAATGTGGATGCCGGCTATTTTAATCTGGTCTGATTTGCATCCTAAGGGTTCGCTCAAAATATTGCGTATAAAAATTATAACAGAAACTACCATCAAGGAGACACCAAATGTTCAGCACTATCAACCAGGTAATGGAATATATAAAGAAACATCAGGTCCAGCAACTTGACGTTAAAGTTTTGGATTTGGTGGGTCGCTGGCGTCGTATGACCTACTGCACCAGCCAATTATCAGAAAAACTGTTTAATGAGGGTACCGGCACCAGCCTCTCTCCCTATCCGGGATACCGCACAGTGGAGAGTGGCGATATGAAAATTATACCCGATATCTCCACCGCTTTTATCGACCCGTTTTTTACCCGTAAGACCCTCTCTTTTATCTGTAATATGCACACCAATGAAGGAGACCGTTATATACGAGACCCCCGTTATGTACTTGAAAAAGCGGAAAAATTCCTGGAGAAAATGAACTTAGGCGGCCAGGCCTTATTTAGCCCGGAGATGGAGTTCTACCTGTTTGATAATGCAGATTATGGCTCCATGCCCCACAGTTGCTACTGGTCGGTTGAATCGCACGGGGTGGGTTGGGGTGAAAGCGACACTCCTCTATATAAAATCTCTGCGAATAAATCCGGTCAGATTGATCAGCCGCTGGATCGCTTCAATGAATTACGGGAGGATATGGTAGAGCAGATGGAAAAGGTGGGCATTAAAATTAAATACCACCATCATGAACTCGGTTCTCCAGGCCAAATGGAAATAGAAGTGCTGTTTGATACACCGGTAAAAACAGCCGACAGCATTATGCTAATGAGGTATTTTATTAAAAATATCGCCTTGCAGTACGGTAAACTTGCAACCTTTATGCCCAAGCCACTCCCCGATCATGCTGGCAACAGTACCCATTACCATCAGTATATAAGTAATGGAGAAAAATCGTTATTCTACGACACTCATGGATACGCCAACCTTAGCAAAATGGCGCTAAGTTACCTGGCCGGACAACTTCATCATACTCCTGCCTTGATGGGGTTGGGCAATGCCAGCACCAACTCCTACCGCCGTTTTTCCCCCAACCAGTCGGCGCCCATAAAACTATTTTATGGTCTATCCAACCGTTCTTCCGCCTTGCGGATCCCGGGATACGCTCTCAATCCCCAGGAATGCCGGGTGGAATATCGTCTGCCCGATGCTACTGCCAATCCCTACCTGATTATGGCCGCTCAACTGATGGCCGGCCTGGATGGCATAACCAAAGCAATGGACCCCTCAGCAATGGGATACGGACCTTATGATATTAATGTATTTGAACTGTCGCCAGATAAGTTGGAAAAAATGCGCGATATCCCGGTAACCTTTGACGCCGCCCTGAATGAGTTGTCTCAGGACCGGCAATTTTTAACTCAGGGAGAGGTATTCCCTGATGAGCTGATCGATTCCTGGCTTAAAATTAAAAGGGAAACCGAAATCGCCCTGGTGCACCAAATACCCCATCCGGCTGAGTATGAACTCTATTTTGACCTGTAATTCAACCCGGCATTAAAATGCCGGGAATTAAAGAGAAAAAGGGAGATATAAATGGAAATATTTGAAGAGAAGTCATTGCCCGCCATATTCCAGAACCAGGCGCAAAAATACGGCAACAAAGCCTGTGTCGCCTATAAAAAAGGAAAAGTATTCCAGGATATCTCCTGGCAAGAGATGAACTCTATGATCCGTAGATTGGCTCTCTACCTTGACTCCCTGGAGGTAAAAAAGGGAGATCGTATAGCCATATTTTCTAACAACTGCTTTCAATGGTGGGTAGCTGACCAGGCAATTTTAAGCCTGGGAGCGGTTAATGTTCCGGTCTATTCCACCAATACTGAAGAGGAATTGCGCTATGTGCTCAAACATTCGGGGACTAAAATCTGTTTTGCCGGACAAAACGAGCATTTGAAAAAAGTGCTGACCATTAAAGAGAGTGTAGATAAACTGCAATCAATTATCAGTTTTCAGGATGATGAGCCTGCGAGTAAAAATGTAGCCTCCTGGTCAGAAGCCTTAAAAAATGGGGCGAATTCTCAAAATAAGAACCGGTTTGATGATCGCTTGCGGGAGGTGGAATCCAGCCACCTGGCCACCATTATGTATACATCCGGTACCACCGGCGATCCCAAAGGGGTAATGTTAAGTCATGGCAACCTGATGGCCAATATCGCTCAAATCCACACCGACTTTAGAGAGATCCTGGAACAGGAACAGGTGATGTTATCTTTTCTCCCTCTCTCTCATTCGCTTGAAAGGTTGGTGGGCTACTACCTGCCGATCTCTGCCAGAGTCAAAGTGGTGTTTGCCGAAGACCTATCCACCCTTCGTCGGGATTTGAGAATGGTGCGTCCCACTTTTATGGTTAGTGTGCCCAGAATCTATGAAAAAGTTAGAGCCACTATTATGGCCAAAACTGCTGCCGCACCGCCTTTAAAGCGTTTTCTGTTCAACTGGGCGCTGAAAATTGCCGCTAAAAATTTACCCAATGTTTGCCAAAATAAATCTCCCAAAGGTCTATTCAAGTTTGAGTATATGCTGGCCGACAAACTGATCTTCTCCAAGATTAAAGATGCTCTGGGCATGGATCGGCTAAAACACTCTGTATCTGGCGGCGCTCCTCTGGCGGCGGCTGACGCCGAGTTTTTCCTGGGTATGGGGATTGTTATTCTGGAGGGATTTGGCCTTACTGAAACCAGCCCGGTTGTTCATGTAAACCGGATCGGCGAAATTGTTCCCGGTTCGGTAGGCAGACCGGTCAAAGACACCCTGGCCAAACTCGATGATCATGGAGAGGTGCTGGTCAAAGGTCCCCAGGTGATGCAGGGATATTACCATGATCAACAAAGTACCGATGAGGTTATGACCGAAGACGGTTATTTTAAAACCGGTGATATTGGCTCTATTGATCAAAATGGATGTCTAACTATAACTGGCAGAATCAAAGATATTATCGTCACTTCCGGCGGGAAAAATATCTCGCCCCAAAATATCGAAAACTGTTTAAAATTTTCTGCATTAATTGAGCAGGTAGCGGTTCTCGGTGATAATAAGAACTATTTGACCGCCCTGGTAATACCCAATTTTGAAAAACTGCACCTTTGGGCAAAAAACAAAAAATTGCGTTTTTCTAATAACCGTGATCTTATTGAACTCAAAGAAATAAAGGAGTTTATTGCTGCTGAAATCGAAGAACACACCAGCCATTTTTCCAGGGTGGAACAAGTGAAAAAATTTATCCTGTTAGAAGCGGAATGGACTCAGCAAACCGGAGAATTGACTCCAACTCAAAAGGTGAAGAGAAGGATAATTGAAAAAAAATATGCCTCTGAGATCGAAGCTATGTATTCTTGAGATACATATAAAACAAATCTTTTATCTCTTCGAAACTCTCTTCAAAACCCATGGTTACTCCCATGGCAAAGGCGTCTAGAACAATTAAACTGTTTATGGTGGCGTCCATTTTGACCGCTGCCCGTATCCGCTCCGCCATCTTTCCATTTAGCAGACTTATTTGCTGGTACAATTTGTTTAGCCCCTCCATTTTCCAATCCGGCTCTAAACCGCTGGCTTGGCGGACATACTGAGAGGTAAGATACATTCCCAATACCCGAAATATGGTCTGGTTCCGATCGCTAAAGGGGAGATGATAAAGGGCCAGGGGACGCAACTTTTCCATGATAGGACAAGCGGAGAGAGCCATTAAAAGTCCTACCAGGGAACGGACTGTATTCTGCATGGCGATGTCAGATTCCATTTTGACCTGGTTGATCTCTACTATGGTTTTTACCTCTTCATAGGATATTCTATCTGCAAAGGTTTCAACTACCGGTTTGATCGACAGGGCCGCAGGACAGGGCCCCTTGCTCTGCACCGGCAGAGGGCAAATTTTGCACCGGAAAAGTTTTATCTGAAGCCAGGCAGGATATTTTTCCCCTTCCAGTTTAACCTGATCAGATGAAAATTTGTTCTCATCAACAGAAAATTCACTTTTTGTTCCATCGGGAAATTCAAACCGGTAATGAATCATCAGTTGTTTCCTCCAACTCCTAGTCTGGGTAACAGATATTTTTTGATTAAATAAACCGTAATAGCCAGCAAAACCATTATTACGATAAAAAGATATACTTTACGTTCTATGGATCTCAATAACTCCTCTATGGGAGGCAAGGTGCTAGAGAGATAGTATCCGGCCCAAAAACTAACGTGGGTAGTGATGCAGGCGGCCGAGAGAGAGGCAGCGATAAATGGTTTGGGCTTGATATTGGAAAGACCACAAATCATAAATACCGCATTTCTAAAACCGCCGGGAACAAACCGGATGAAAAAAACCGCCTTAACCCCAAAACGACGCACAAAGTTAAAGGCAAAATTTTGCTTCTTCTTGGGAAAAAGTTTCTGGATAAATCGAAAATCGAGCAGCCGGCGGCCGAAACGCCTGGCCACAAAATAGTACCAATAATCGGTAATTACCACTCCGGCAATCCCACTGATCAGGGTGGGTATCCACAAGTTATCGCCGCCTTTGGCTGCCAAATAAGCACCAGTAAACAAGATCACTTCCTCTGGAAGAGGAGCGGCGAAAAAGAGTAGAAAAAAACCAAAAAGAACCACCAGATAAGGGTGATCTCCGGCGTATTGAATGGCTGGAGCGAGATAGTCCATATTATACCGTTTAAATTACTCCATAGAGTGGTTGGTGAAAACTCAAATTAACTGCTGACCAAGGTTAAGGATCAAATTATGGTATCCAACTTCGGATTTTTCGTCAAGAAAGGAAATAAATTTCATAGATGTGAATTGACCCTTGCCATAAAATATGGTTTATTAATGTATTATAATTTAGTTTCCAGTCCGAGGCCGAGGCCGAGGCAATTCTCGCAACCAAGTGACTTCTCTTACGGAAACTGTATCATCAAAACTGAGAATACCTATGTTTATTAAACTTTTTTTAATTTTTACTCTGATCCCAATAACTGAATTGGCTCTGCTAATTGAAGTGGGACGGATTATTGGACTCAAAGCTACGATTTTGCTAATCCTGTTTACCGGATTTATGGGGGCTTTTCTAGCCCGCCAACAGGGTTTGCAGGTGCTTGAACGATTGCAGCAAACCGTGAGAAGAGGTGAATACCCGGCAGAACACCTTTTAGATGGGCTGCTAATCTTTATTGCCGGGGCAGTTCTGTTAACTCCTGGAGTTATTACCGATCTGTTTGGCTTTCTCCTGCTCTTCCCCCCGAGTCGATTTATGGTTAAACAATTTCTACGGGCAAAAATACAGAAGTGGATAGACAGCAAAACCGTGGTGAAAGATAATTCCACCATAAAAGATGACCGAACCACTATAGAAATTGACCGGAATGAATATTACCACCTCGATGATGATAAAGAATAGGCAATGGAACACCAAATACACTACTCACCAGCCTATGCCATGGCTGAAATAATCCTTAAACCTGGAGATTCCCTGGTGGTGGAGAGTGGTTCAATGGTAGGAATGAGTCCCAACCTGGAGATAAAAACCTCTATTGGCGGAACTGGAAAAGGTTTTTTAGGACGGCTGTTGGCCTTTTTTGGGGCTTTGCTGCGTAAATTTCTTGGGGGAGAATCTATTTTTTTAAACACCTACCAGACCATCTCTGAGCAAGGCTGTATCTTTATAGCACCACCTCTACCCGGAGATATTATTACAAAACAACTGGATAATCAGGAGATATTCATCCAGCGCTCCTCTTTTCTGGCCTGTTCACCGGGAATAACTCTAAAGACCAAATGGGGAGGACTACGAACATTTTTTGGAGGCGAAGGACTTTTTCTCCTCCAGGCTTTTGGCAAAGGGGAGATATGGCTAAACAGTTACGGCGCTATCCAGGAGATAGAGATAAAGAAAAAGTACATTGTAGATTCGGGCCATATTGTTGCTTTTGACAGCGGGGTGAACTTTCGGGTAAAAACAATAGGCGGACTAAAATCCACTTTGCTCTCCGGTGAAGGACTGGTAACCGAATTTAGCGGCAACGGCAAATTGTATATTCAAACTCACAACTTAAATTCAATAGTAAATTGGGTGACACCTCTACTGCCTAGATAATAAATTGCGAGTTGGGAATATGAGAAATCGGTTACCTGTTATTGTAAAATTCTATAGGATGTAAAACAATCTCATTGAGGATATAGATGGATATCACCGTTGAATACAAACCAACCTTCCCGGTGGCAGTGGTAAGCCTGAAACCAAAAGAAAACTTTATCGCCCAAAACGGCTCTATGCTTAGCATGAGTAAAGAGTTGGAGGTAGAGACTACCAGTAGCGCTATCGGCGGTAAAGGAGGGATTTTGCGGGGATTGGGCCGGATGTTGGGAGGAGAATCCTTTTTTAACAACATCTTTACTGCCAGGTTAGGCAGCGGAGAAGTTTTATTGGCTCCCACCCTGGCCGGAGACATTGTTCTTCATCATCTACAGGAAGATGCACTCATTGTCCAGGCTGGCAGTTGGCTGGGCAGCGGTCCCAATATAGGGCTGGAAACCAAATGGGGCGGCATGAAATCATTTTTAGGCGGAGAAGGTTTATTTATGCTGAGGCTCACTGGCGATGGGCCGGTGTTGTTCAGTGCTTTCGGCGCCATCCACTGTCTGGAAGTGAAAGATCGGTTTATCCTGGATACCGGCCATATAGTGGCCTTTGAACAGAGCCTTGACTTCAAGGTGAAAAGGGTAGGGGGATGGTTTTCAACCTTTTTTTCCGGTGAGGGGCTGGTTTGTGAATTTCAAGGCCGGGGACGATTGTGGTTTCAGTCCCGCAATCCCAATGAGTTCGGTCGTCTGATCGGACCGGATTTGCCGGAACGGAGAAATTAATGAAGCACCAAATAGATTTTGCCCCCGATTTTTCCCTGATTACTGTCCATCTGGAGCAGGGCGAAAGTTTTGTCTCTGAAAGTGGCGCCATGGTGGGGATGTCAGAATCAATAAAAATCAAAACCTCTGCCAAAGGGGGAGTTTTTTCCTCTCTCAAACGAAAAATGTTTGGCGGAGAATCGATCTTTCAAAATACCTATACCGCTACTGCAGATCAGCAAGAGATAAAATTCTCTCCTCCCACCATGGGAGATATAGTCCCCTATCAAATGAAAGAAGGCGCACTTTTACTGCAATCCAAAGCCTACCTGGCCAGCAGTCCTGGAATTGATCTGAATACCAAATGGGAAGGATTTCGCGGTTTCTTTGGTGGAAACGGCCTGTTTCTTTTGCGGGTGACCGGATCAGGAACTCTCTTTTTCAATACTTATGGTGCAGTTCACCAAAAGGAAATAGATGGCAAATACCTGGTTGATACCGGCCATATTGTGGCTTTTGAGCCTACCCTGTCCTATCGGGTACGCAGCGTTGGCAGCCTGATATCTTTGTTATTCTCCGGAGAGGGGCTGGTATGTGAATTCTCCGGTCAGGGAAAACTATGGGTTCAAACCAGAAAGCCCCAGCGTTTGGCAGAATTTCTCCACCCCTTCCGGGAGTTGGAATCAAAAAGTGACAATGATTGATACCTATGAATAAAACCACTCAAGCAATAAAAATTAAAAATGTAAAATTTATCTGCAGTTGTCCTAAAATAGGTTTGCTGCCTAAAACCGATTTGGATGAAATTTTTTTCTCTGGCCGCTCCAATGTGGGTAAGTCATCATTGTTGAATTCTTTAATCAACCGGAGGAGAATGGCTTTTGTTTCAAAAACCCCGGGG